>DAOQBQ010000052.1:0-4118 GCA_035355175.1 Candidatus Dojkabacteria bacterium | reverse complement strand
CTCAATATTAAATCCTGGCATAAACTTTCTTACTATTAGGGAGAACTTTATTACCTCTTTCATTATGACGCTACTTCTTGGTGTAGGGACATTCTTTTTAATACAACAGTTTATGCCAGGATTTAATATTGAGGTATATGAATTCGAGGGAATAAATACGGGTAATTTAGTAATTCACCCATTTACTATTACAGTATTAATAACAATGGTTATTGGAAGTTTTTCCCACTCCTTAATATCTTCAATATTTAAAGTTCTTGAGAAAACTTCTTAATATTGTATAATCAGAGCTATGAGTGAAGCATTACAAAATATTCTTCTTTATGTTCAAATAGGTATCTGTGCTATCTTGGTTATTTCAATACTTTTACAAAACAGGGCTGAGGGACTTGGCAAAATGTTTGGTGGTGGTGGAGAGGTTTTTAGAACAAAAAGAGGTCTTGAAAAATTTCTTTACTACTTTACTATTGTTCTAATATTTCTTCTAATTGTAATATCTTTGTTGATATATAAATATTCTGTATAGGAATAGATGCAAAATTCAAAAGAGGGTGAAAAAAATAGTCTTAGGAAGTCAATGAAGGAAGCTTTTGAAATAGTGAAACCTTCAAAAAATGTAATTAAAGTTGGTCCCAAGAGAAAGAAAAAGAGTATAAGAGATTGGTTATGGGAGTATCCATCCAATGTTGATAATCTTTTTAAAAATACAGCACCTCTTAGTTTTATTTTAATATTTTCCATAGTTGGTATAGCCCTTTTTCTTTTTTTAACGAGTTCTACTTTTGCTAATGTTCTTTCAAAAGATAGAAATGAAGTATTTGTAGAGGGTAGTGTTGGTGCAATATCAACTTTTAACCCTATTTTTACATCTCAGAGTAGTGTAGATGCAGATATTAGAGCATTAGTATTTGAAAAATTGATTAATATTTCAAAAGATGGTACACCAGTTGCTGGTATAGCTAAGGAGTGGAAATCTTCTGCAGATGGTAAATCTTATGAAATTACTATTTCACCAGATCATAAATGGCAAGATGGAAAGCCTTTAACTATTGAGGATGTACTTTTTACTTTTGATATATCCAAAGAGTTAACTTCTAAGCATAACTATGACACTATTGGATCACCTTTGCAGGATGTAAAGATAGAGAAAGTGGCCGAGGATAAGATAAGGTTTACTCTTTCAGAGAGTAATGCTACTTTTTTTGAAGCAATATCTGTATATATTATTCCTAAACATAGATTTGAAGGTATTAGAACAACAGATATCCCATTTAACTCTTTTGCTAAGTATCCTTTGGGATCAGGTCCTTATGAGGTCTATAGATCTGAGCCTAATGTGGTATATTTAAAGAGCTCAGACTACTATTCTCCAAAGCCAAATATCGAAACCTTCATATATCGCGTATATTCAACTAATACAGCTTTGGAGTCTGCATTTAGAAATGGGATATTGGACGCAATGGGGACTGTTGATCAATTTTCTGTTTCATATGTTGATGAGTACTCGGGTTACAAGGAGTATTCTGTGACTTTAGATTCTAGATTAAGGATGATATTTTTTAATACAAGGAAGGAGAAGTTAGAAACAAAAGAGTTTAGAATAGCTTTAAATCATTTGATTGATAAAAACAGGTTAATTGAAAAAGCAAATATCTCTGGAGATGTTTCTTACTCCCCTATTTCCTCATCTTCATGGGCGTATAGTGAATCTAATACTATTAAATATGAGTATAACCAGGCAAGAGCAACAGAAATATTAAATAATTTGGGATATGTTAAAAATTCCAGTAGTGGATATTTTGAGACAGAGGATAAAAAGATACTTAGTTTAACTCTTAGTTACTATGATAATGAACTTAATGAGAGAATAGCTTCAGTATTAAAAGGTTTATTAAAAGAGGAAGGGGTCGTTCTTAATTTAGAACCTCTTACCTATACCCAATTAACACAGGAAATTGTAGCTACTAGAGATTTTGAATTACTTATGTATGAAATTGAAACAACAATAGATCCTGATCAGTATAATTTGTGGCACTCTTTAAAGAGTAACTATCCTGATTTAAATCTATCTGGTTACTCTTATGAAAGGGTTGATATTTTACTTGAGGAGGCAAGAAAGAGTGTAAAGAAGGATAAGAGAGTATCAAACTATGCCCTATTCCAGAAATATATAACGCAGGATGTTCCTGTGATACTCCTTTATCACCCTAAATATATCTATGTTATTAGAGAAGATGTTAATATCCAAGATATTGGAAATATTGTGTTTCCATATCAAAGATTTGATAAGGTGTACCAATGGGATAGATAGATGCCAGAAGGGGGATTTGAACCCCCACCTTCTTAACGAAGACTACGTTCTGAACGTAGCGTGTCTGCCAATTTCACCATCCTGGCTTAGTTCCGTATTTTATCATATCTATGAATATACTACTCTTCTTTTGAAGTAAGAGATACTTTTATCTTTTTCTTTATCTCTTTTCCGTCATCCTTGTCAGGATCTAGATCCTTGTACTTTCTTAAGAATACATCTTTATTAATTATAGTTTGTTCTTTAGTTGGTTGTATCTCCTCTTTTAAGGATTCTTCTTTCTTCTCTTCAACGACCTCTTTGCTTTGCTCTCCACCAAAAAGCTCTCTAAGAGTTTTTGTATCTTTATCACTTTTACTATCATCTTTTTTACTAATTAACTTTTCTACCTCTTTAATTTTCTTCTCTGTTTTACCTCCATCCACAATATTTCTAAAGATGTTGGTCAACAAAACACCAAGAAAGAATCCAGCTACGATGAGTAAGATGAGGTCTGTATTTGTTTTAAACACATTTATAATATTCTCTTTATTAATTTTTGAAAATGAAAAAGAGATATCTCCATTATTATCCTGTACATTCTTTGTAGATTCACCAACACTAAATGTTACAGTATCAGATAGTTCACTTGCTATACCATACTTTCTTGAGTAAGCAGTAAATGAGTATATTGCATCTGATATTCCCTCTTCGGGTGTAATCTCTGCTTCCCAATTACCATCCCCATCTGCTTTCACAGTATCTTTGTAATTGAATGCATTGGCGGTTAGTGTAAAAAGGACATCGGAGTTTGCGAGTGCAGTTCCTGTTACCTTTATCGATGTTTCTCCAACTGTAGGAGGATTAACGATAGGAGCTCTTGGGATAACAATTAGTTCATACTCTAATATTTTAATAGTATCAGTATTATCAAAGAATCTAAATTTAACTTGATGCTTACCGATGCTAAGTGCAGGAAAAGTATATGGACTAGATATCTTTGCATAATCTTTCCCATCAAGCCCAATCTCGACACCTTTCTGTTCAGTAGATGGATCTGTGAATGTAATTACATAGCTTGGGTTATCAGTGTAATCTGGTAATACAAAACCTAGTAGGTTGGCAATCTGCTCATTTCTCTCATCCTCTTTCTGATTTAATTCATCTATTTCTGCTGCTTTAACATCCTTTAAAGGAGTATCCTGTTGTGCATAAACAGTAAAAGGTATTATGGCTGTAAATAATATCGTAAGCAGTATTTTAATCATAATTGAATGTATAAGATATTTCTTTGTATATTGTATATGGAAAGTTAAAAACTTTCTAGTCTATTAATTTATCAATAAATAGAACTCCTTTTGTGTGATCATATTCGTGTTGTATCTCTCTTGCTTCTTGATTACTAAAAACTCCTTTTTTAATTTTACCATCCCTGTCTAAATATTTTACCTTTATCTTTTTATACCTTTCTACCTTGCCTTCTCTTTTAGGAACACTTAGACATCCTTCTGTATCAATTATTTTCTCATCTTTTATTACCTTGATACTTGGATTAATCATTACCTCAAACTCTTGTGTTCCCTCTTTAAGTATACAGAAGATATTCTTGTGTAAACCAACTTGAACTGCAGCAAGCCCTGCAGCAGAGTATCCCTCTTGGGTCATAACAGTTTTTGCAGTATGTAAGAATTCACCCAAAAAAATCTTTAAGTCTTTAGATTTAAGTTCATCTAAAGTAACATCCTCAGAAGGTTCTCTTAGAAACTTCTCTTCGTTTTTGTTATCTATTGTATATATTTTCATACAAGAATTATACCATATGAAAAAG
>DAOQBQ010000051.1:0-4213 GCA_035355175.1 Candidatus Dojkabacteria bacterium | reverse complement strand
AGTATTGCTTATTTCATCAGTATTAGTTGGAGAAACATTTATTATTTGTGGTTGAGGTAATACTACTTTATCATCGGGTTCTTCGGGCCCATCATCTGTTTTAGATATGATAATCTCTTCTGAAACATCCATACCTACTCCTGCAGGGGTTTGGTTATCAAAAGCTCTAACGATTACCCTGTATGTTCCGTTTGTGATATCTGTTAAATCAATATTATATGAGTTCTGTGTTGGAGGAATATTAGTATTAATTGATTTCCAAGTAAGTTCGTTAACTGGATTAGAGGATATATATATTTCATACTTTGTAATTTCATTGTTATCAATGGCTTCCCAACTCACTTTAAGAGTTTTTTCATCTTTAAGTGTAATTGATTTTTCTGGTTCAATTATTGTTACAACAGGATTATCATTACCCTTAGGGCTAACACTTATTACCCAAGATTGAGAAGAGAGATGTTTACTGTACCCATCATGTATAAATACATTTGCAAGATAGCTACCGGGTTGATTAGTAGAGCCTTTGAATTTAATTGTTAACTTTCCATCTCCTCCATCATCTATTACTGTTGCCTTTAACCATGTTTGTCCTTTTGTAAAAGAGTAGGCATAGTTTATTGTATCTTTATCAATATCCTCTGCCTCTAATGTATATTCATAAGTTATACCTGTTTGTATACTTTGAGAGGGTTTTGAATCTTTGGGTGATGTTAAAAATTCCGGTTTGCTATTTGTTAGTATAGCTTTAACACCTTGCACACTGTATTGACTACTTACTATACATGCGTATGTTTTATCACTTTTGTCGACTAATGTACCTACTAGGTTATATGATTTCGCAACAGTAGGAGAGTAAATAAAGGATTCAGCGACCTTACTTATCTGTGTATCTTGATACGATTTAGAGAATATCTGATTTCCAACAGTATCTGATATTGTAATACTTTTAATGTTGTATTTTTCAGATAGGGCGTCGACCTGTATTCTTACAGTACTGTTTACTTCGATTGTATACGGATTAACATTGGGGAATGTAATAATACAAGGGTTTAATGTACTTAACTCTATCTCTTCAGATGCCTTATTCCTAATATCAAAGCTTCTATTTTCTAAGATACTAAAAACAAATACGGGAAGGGTTAGAAGTAGTAAGAATGTAAGTAGTATACTTCTCTGTCTCTTTTTTATTGGGGCAAATTTTAGCTTCATTAGTATATATTAATCTTTATTTATTACTCTCTGCAAGTTTAATATTTATTTCCTCTTGGGTGCTTCGTAATACTGATTCACTTTCTTGCTCCTCTTCTACTACTTTCGTTATTGCATCTTGAAGGAAATTATCAACAGTAGTTTGATCTCCTATTTGCCATGATTTCATATATGGAGCCATATATCCAATGGCTTGAGTATACTCATTTTCTTTTAACTCTTCATTCATTGATACTCTGGAGTACGGTTCTCCAAAAGCTCTAATTTTAGCAGCATTTTGGTTTAATCTTCTTAATTGTTCCGGTTGACTTAAGAATTCGATAAACTTCCATGCTTCATCGGAGTAATCACTTGATTTACTAACAGTTGTACCCCAGTATGTTGAGTAGTATGCTTCTTCATTGTTTGGAAGTCGTGGTAGAGGAGCAAGACCAAACTCTATGTTTTCTGTTTTAGAAAGTATATCAAGTGCTCTCCAGCTAGTCCCAAACATCATTGCTAAATCACCGTTTACAAATGAAGTTAAGTCACTGGGAAGATATGTTGCCCAAGTTGCATCTTCCTCTTGGACGAATGATGTATATGTGTCAAAGGCTCTAATAGCTCTGTCTGATGTAAGTTGTATTTCTGTTTTATCCTCATTCATTAATTGAACTAAGTTCTGAACAAAGAAGTAAGAAAGAATATCTGTAGAGTGAGTAATATTGTTTGCTGTCCCGATTGCTAATCCTGATTTAGTTATCTTCCCATTATTATCTCTTTCAGTTAGATCTTTTGCTAGCTCCATAAAAGAGTCCCAATCAGATGGGGGAGTTGAGTATCCAGCTTTTAGTAATATCTCTTTATTGTATATTACCATTAGGCCATCTATTTGAAGTGGTATGGCATAAATATTTCCATCTCTACCTGTAAAATCATTAATAGCTGTTGGGTAGAACTCCTTTGAATATGTTTCTTCATCCATTACACTACTTGGTAGGGGTGAAAGGTATTTCTCGAATTTGGGTAACCAGTTATTATGAATCATTGCAATATCAGGGGCTGGTAGTGTAGAGGTGTCTGATTGCTCTAATCTTCCATAGAGAATTGTTTCGTAATCTTTTAATGGTTGTATTGCATACTTTATTGTGACTCCAGGGTTCTCATCTTGATATTTTTCAATTAATGGATGCATTGCCTCTTCTTCTTCCCAGAAGCCCCAGAATGTTATCTCCACGGGAGCATCATTATCAGGAAGCATACTTATCAGTAAAATGTTCAGTATTAACAACACTGCTGCTACAATTGAAAGTATTTTAATTTTCTTTTTGTTATCCATATATACATTGTACAGAAATTAGACTCTTTCAGCTACTACTACTAATCTCTTTGTTCCAACACCTAGTGGCCAACAGGTCATAAGGGTTACTGTTTCTTTATCTCCTTGTGTTTTGAGTATGGAGAAATCATCTGGAGATACTATTTTTTTATTTCTAACAATGTATGAAAGTGTAGTATCTTCTTTATTAATCACCACAGTATCTCCAATATCAATATCTTCTAATTTCGTAAATATTGTTTCTGGTAGATTGCTATGTCTATTAAAGAAGCTAATAACTGCGCTATGACCATATATAAAGGAGTTGCCCCCATCACCTGGAAGTGGTGTCCCTTTAAAATGGGCTAATCCGTATTTGAGGAATCTATCATATATTTCTTCATTTGTACTTTCAACATTTGGTGCTATTCTAATATCTTTTATCTCAATTGCCTCAATTGATATATACATATTTTGTGAGTACTCTCTATCAACAACTACCTCTTTGTTGGTTTTGGTCTTTGGGTCATATGTAAAGAGGCCATCATATTGCAAATCTTCAGCACTCTTAGAAAGGTTGGCGAAGTAACTTTTACCAGGGTCGTAGTATGCGAATTGATCCTCTATATACTGTTTGTATGATTCTGGAAGAGGATCTTTCATTAATTTCTGTTTTAATATGTTCATCTCTCCCTGTATGTATGATGAGAGCAGTGGTATGGATTGGCTTAATATTATCATTACTCCAACGACTGCAAATATCCAAGAGAGAGTTTTTTTTGTATTGGATATCTTTTTCTCACTTTCAGTTTTAATTTTTCTTTCTTCATCCATGATAGATATATTATCAGTTAAAGATTTTGATGTCATCTACTAGCACTTAGTATATTTGTCTGCTAGAATATCATCTGATGGAAAAAAGAGATTACTATGAAGTTCTTGGTGTAAACAAGGATTCTAAAAAAGAAGATATTAAAAAGGCGTATAGAAAGCTTGTTAAAAAGTATCATCCTGATGTTAATAAAGAGGATGGTGCAGAAGAGAAGTTTAAGGAGGTACAAGAGGCGTATGAGGTACTTTCTGATGATACTAAAAGACAGGCGTATGACCAGTATGGTCATGCTGGTACTCAAGGTTTTGATTCAAGAAGTGGAAATGGTGGTGGTTATGAGTATTCATACGGTGGTACACCTTTTGATATGGGTGATATTTTTAATACTTTCTTTGGAGGAGGTGGAAGTAACTTTGGTTTCGATTTTGGATTTGGAAATCAACAGCAGGAGAAAAGTTTACGAGGTGAGAATATACGATACAAGATGAGATTTAGTTTTAATGAGGCAATGAGTGGTGGAGAGTTTAAGGTTAAGGTAAAAAGAAATGTTGTATGTAGTAAGTGTAATGGTAGTGGTAGTGATACAGGGAAGAGAAAAACATGTGATGTATGTAAAGGTACGGGTAGAGAGAGAAGGGTTCAGAGTAGCTTTTTGGGGCAAATATCTGTTATGGCACAGTGTTCTAAATGTGGTGGTATTGGGACTATTCCAGAGAAAGTTTGTAGTAAGTGTGCTGGTATGGGTGTTGAGCAAAAAGAAGAGAGTGTTAAGATTAAGATTCCTGCAGGTGCTTACGATGGTATGGTGTTGCGATTTAGAGAGGGTGGTAACGCTGGTATGAATGGTGAGTATGGTGATCTATTTATCGAGGTAG
>DAOQBQ010000050.1:0-4242 GCA_035355175.1 Candidatus Dojkabacteria bacterium | reverse complement strand
GATTCCTGATAAAGAGTTAAGCTTTTTTGTTACAGGAGACAATGAGTTTGTCGATTTGTGTAGAGGTCCTCATGTTGAGGATACTGGTGATGTTGGTATAGTAAAGTTGATAAAGACTGCTGGTGCATATTGGAAAGGAGATGAAACAAAGAAAATGTTAACTAGGATATATGGAACCTCTTTTGAAACGAAGGAGGAGTTAAAAGAGTATCTGAAAAAATTAGAAGATGCTGAAAAGTATAATCATAGAACACTTGGGAAACAGCTTAAACTATACGCCATTATTCCAGAGATAGGACAAGGATTACCTGTATGGTTACCTAGAGGATATACAATTAGAAGAATATTAGAAAACTACATGATTGATTTAGAAAGAAAACATGGGTATCAACATATATTAACTCCTCATATAAATAGGGGAGAGCTATTTGAAATCTCTGGACATCTTAATTACTACAAGGATTCAATGTATGCACCAATAAAGGTAGATGAAGAAAATTACTACCTTAAACCAATGAACTGTCCAGCCGGTTTTATGGTTTACAAACAGGAGTTAAAAAGTTATAGGGATCTTCCTTTTAAAATGGGTGAATTAGGAACTGTATATAGATATGAGAAAACAGGAGAGTTACACGGTTTACAAAGAGTAAGAGGCTTTACCCAAAACGATGCACATATATACTGCACACCAGAACAGTTAGAGAGTGTGATTAATGAAACATTAGATCTTTTAGATACCTTTTACAAAGATATAGGGTTTGATAATTACAGATTTAGATTATCACTCTCTGACAGAGAGAAAAATCCTAATAAGTACTCTGGAGATATTGAAAAATGGAAATTCGCAGAGGAGAATTTAAGAAAGGTATTAGTAGATAGAGGCGTTGAGTTTGAGGAAATGCCCGGTGATGCTGCATTCTATGGACCTAAAATTGATATTCAGGCCGTAAATGTATATGGGAAAGAGGATTCAATATCAACTCTACAATTGGATTTTAATATGCCTGAGAGATTTGATATTAAATACATAGATGAAAACGGTCAAGAGAAACAGCCATATGTTATACATAGAGCATTAATTGGCTCATTTGAGAGATTCTTTGCATTCTTAATTGAGCATCACGCTGGAGATTTCCCACTTTGGCTAGCACCAGATCAAGTAACAGTAATTCCCATATCTGAAAAACATCTAAAATATGCTAAAGAGATATTTAATTCTTTAGAAAGTAGTGATATTAGAGTAACTCTAGACGATAGAAATAAGAGTATGCAGTCTAAGATTAGAGATGCTGAGAAGTTAAAAATACCTTATCAAGTAATAATTGGGGATAAAGAAATTGAAACCGAAACAGTATCTGTAAGATCTAGACTTAATAAAGAGATTGGATTGATGAAAAAACAGGAGTTTCTTGATTATCTCTTAGAAGAGATTAGATTAAAGAAACATAAATAAATTAATATAATATATTTAATACATGGATTTAAGTAATCAAAAATCTAAGAGGGCTATTGGTACAAGAGTAAATGAATGGATTAGGGTACCTAGCGTTTTACTAATAGATAGTAAAGGGAATAATTTAGGAGAGGTAAATACTGATGAGGCAAGAAGAATGGCAAAAGAGGTCGAACTAGATTTGGTAGAGGTTGGTCCCAATACAGCTCCACCTGTATGTAAGATAATGGATTTTTCAAAATATGTCTATGAACAAAAGAAAAAATTAAGAAAGAATAAGGCCGGAAAAATTAAAGATCTTAAAGAGTTTAGGTTTAGTCCTGTAATAGATACAGGAGATATGAATACAAGGATTAGAAGAGCTAAGGAGTTCCTTGAAAAGGGTCATCCTGTAAAAATTACTGCAATAAAAAAAGGAAGACAACCGTATGACCAAATGAAACAGGTATTTAATGATGTATTGACTAATTTTACTGAATATTGTAGTATCGAACCCGAACCAAAGAGTGAATTTAATAGTATTTCAATTACTTTTAAAAAGAATGTCACGACAAAAAACAAACAAAACAGCAATAAAGAGAATAAAGCTATCCAACCCCAAGGGGAACAGGAAAGCAAAGATGATGTACAAACAGAGTCATCAGGGACACCTCAAGACTAAAAGGTCTAGTAGGTCAAAAAGAAGACAGAGTGATGATAGAATTGTATACTCTGCTGTTGAAAAGAAAATGAAAAGAAAAGTTGTAAATTTAGAGTAAACATCAAATGAGAGTTAAGGGTGGTATTGTAAGAAAAAGAAGACATAACAAAATATTAGCCAAAACAAGTGGCTATAGAATGACAAAGAGCAAACTCTACAAAGTTGCCCATGAGGCGTATATGCACGCAGGTCAGTACTCATACAATGATAGAAGAAAAAGAGCTGGCCAATTTAGAACTCTTTGGATATCAAGATTAAATGCAGCATGCAAAGCAAATGATATTCAGTACAAAGATTTAATAGATGGTTTACAGAAGAAAGATATTGAACTAAATAGAAAAGTACTAGCAGATATCGCTGTTAATAACCCAGATGTATTCTCCTTTATAGTAAAATCCCTCTAGTTTATTTAAGGGACAGACCCAGGTCTGACCCCATTTCTTGTGCATAAATCTTTCTCTCGTGGTCAAATCTCCAATTTTGAATGTATAGAACAAGAGATTTTTATTCTCCCTTTTTAATCAAGTACAACGCAAAAAGTCCGGGAAATGTTGGAACAACAAACTTTGAAATTCCTATTAAAGGGACAGAGGAGGGTCTGACCCTCTACGATTTTAAAATATAATATTGTATACTTTCATTATAAGATGAATATTTTAATATATGCCAAATGAATTAGATTTAATCAAAAAAGATATTTTAGAGGATATGAATTCGTTAACAAGTGCTCAGATTAGGACGAAATACTTATCTAAAAATGGTATTTTAACAAATCTATTTAAGAGAATTAAAGATATTCATCTCGAAGAAAGATCAGCATACGGTAAGGATTTGAATATTATTAAAAAGGATTTAGAAGAGAGGATTAATGAATTACAAATAGCTGAGAAGGAAACAAAAACAAGTGAAAAGATAGATCCGACAGCACCTTTTGATATAAATACATCTAAAGATAAAAAACCGTATATATTAGATTTAAAAGGATCCTCTCACCCATTAATGCAAGAGTTAGAAAAGATTTTAGATATCTTTCAAAGAATGGGTTTTAATATATTAGAAAGCAGACAGATAGACGATGACTTTCATATGTTTGAAAGTTTAAATTTCCCTAAAGGACATCCTGCAAGAGATATGTATGATACCTTTTGGACAGATGATGGGTTTGTACTTCCTGCACACACATCAACTATGCAAAATAGGGCTCTAAGGAAGCTAGGACCACCACCCATTAGAGTAGTACTACCTGGTAGATGCTTTAGAAATGAAGCAACTGACGCTAGTCATGAACATACCTTCTATCAGATAGAGGGGATATATGTTGATGAGGCTATATCTATGGGTAATATGTTAGCTGTTATTAAAGAGTATTTAGAACAGTATCTAGAAAAAGAGTTGGAAATCAAAGTACAACCTGCATACTTTCCATTTACTGAACCAGATGCAGAGTTTGTAATAAGTTGTCCTTTCTGTAATAAAGTAGGGTGCTCTACCTGTGGGAATAGTGGATGGATAGAGCTTATGGGTTGTGGAATGATTCATCCAAATGTATTAGAAGCTGGAGGGATAGATTCTCAAAAATACTCTGGCTTTGCATGGGGAGTTGGCTTAGACAGATTAACATTAATAAAAAGAGGTATAAGTGATATTAGGAAGTTAAGAGATGGTGATATTAATTTCTTGAAACAATTCTAAAATATGAAACTACCATTAAACAGTATTAAAGAGTTTTGTGATTGTAATATAGATTTACAAAACATATTAGATATACTTTCAAAGAAAGTAGGGGATGTAGAAGGGTATACGGAGCTAGGAAAGATGTATGAAGGTATATATATTGCACAAATTGTATCAAAAGAAGAACATCCCAATGCAGACAAATTAGGTGTATATAAGATTAATATTGGAGAAGAGGAGGAGATACATGTTGTAGCTGGAGATAAAACACTTGAGGTTGGAAATAAGGTGGCATATATTAAGCCAGGAAATATTGTACCTTCAACATACACTACATCAGAACCATTAAAGATTAAAGCTATTAATATGAGGGGTATAAACTCAAATGGAATGCTATGTTCTGAAAAAGAGTTAA
>DAOQBQ010000049.1:0-4285 GCA_035355175.1 Candidatus Dojkabacteria bacterium | reverse complement strand
TTTAGACAGTTAAATATAGGTTCTACCTTCATTACCATTCCTGGTCCTCCTCCGTAGGGTGTATCATCTACAGATTTATGTTTATCCAATGCCCAATCTCTAAGATTATGTATATCTATTTTTATTAATTTTTTCTCTTGTGCTCGTTTAACGATACTGCTATTTGTATATGCAGATATTACTTCTGGAAATATTGTTACAATATCAAAGTGTATCATAGTAAATGGTACCGCTACAGGGAATCGAACCCTGATTGCATGATTGAGAATCATGCGTCCTAACCGTTAGACGATAGCGGCATAACAGAGTATTTTATCATAAAAAAGATATATCATAAACTAGTTATTTTGTTATTGACAACCCTTATAAATGCGTATATTATTATGCCCTATTAAATTAATTTCCCTAATATCATGACAGGGAAGAGATCTCAAATACTGCTCACAAAAGAAGGTTATGAGAAACTTATCAAAGATCTTAAACACAGAGAGGGAGAGCTAAGGAGTAAGTTACAAGATACTCTTAATCAGATGCGTCTTCAGGGAGATTTAAGAGAGAATGATGGATATACAATGGCTGTTGATGATTTTCAGGGTAATGAAGAGAAGATAGCTACTATTAAAAGTACACTGGAGAATGCAAAGATTGTTGCTAAGAAAAAATCTATGACTGTAGAGATAGGTTGTCATGTTACCATAGAGTGTGGAAAGGGTAATTTAAGAAAATACAGTATTGTTGGTGAGAATGAAGCAAACCCATTAGAAGGGAAGATATCATACAAGTCCCCTATTGGAAGTTCTTTGATGGGTAAAAAGAAGGGTGAGAAAGTAATTATTGAAACACCTAGTGGTAAAACTGAGTGCAAGATTCAGAGTATTGAGTAGTTAGTTGTGTATAAAGGTACCCTGTTTTAGAATGCTATCTATCTTTTCTAATTCATAGATAAATTTCCCCCCTGTTACTAGGAAAGAGATATTTTTCTTTTCACAGAATATTGAACATTTTGCATCTACGGGTATATGTTCATTAGGAATATGTTCATCATTTGGAAGTATTGAGAACATTTTGAAGTACTCTTCCCATGTCATATCTTTAATAGGTTTTGCATCAAAAAACTCTTTTGGATCTTTATCATATATATAATCTATGTTTGATACTTTATATACCTTATCTACTCCAAGGGCATCAGCAAATACTGCTGCATCCATATCTGTACTCCATCCAACTTTTAATCCACCACTTATCATATTCCCTTTCTCTGATGATTTAAGGAATTCATATGCATCTCCTAATGTCTTTGGTACAAAGATATCTTTGTCTTTGATAAAGGCAGAAAGTATTGTTGCATTAGTTTGTGTAATTGACATAGCCACATCGTGAATACCATTTATATCTTTAATTGATTCTGAAACTTTTGTTTCAATATTTCTAGATAACCCTCCTCCTCCTGTTACTAATACAATATGGTTATACTTCTCTTGATTTGCTGTATACCATTTCTTTATTCTTCCAAAGAGATCAAAATTAATATTTAATAGATGGTCGTACAGTATTGAACCTCCTACTTTAAGTACTATGTCTTTTTTCATAATTTTAGAATTAATATTAATGCTAGAATTGAATATATAAATGGAGGAAGATAGTCGATTAGTTTAATCTTTCCTGCGAATCTAATATTCCAGATAGATAGTATCAGATAGAATGCCAGTGTGCCTATAGCTGGGATTACGAATATATTTGTATTGAAGAATATTCCAGATGTTATGGCTACAAATATTGATGATATTATACTAATTTGGAGAGATGTTACTCCTTCCTTTCTATGTATTTTAATATCTGACCAAAAGAAGATTAATGATATTACAGCTATTAGTGGTAATGATATATATATTGATTCCCCCAACCTTATCACAACACTTAGTAACATATAGAAAGATGCTATGCATATGAAATCGAATATGGCTCTTGTTTGTTTCTCAACACTGTATATCTTTCTAAAAGAGCTTTTTACATTTAAGAAAAGGATTAAGAGTAGTATTGTTGCTGTGATGATTAAAACAATATCCATTACAAAAAGTGTATTATAATATATAAATAGCAGTAGTGATATGTAGAAAAGAACAGGTAAAACAAAACATGTAAAGAATCTCTCTTTAAGCGATATCCTTTGTATTACTTCACTGTATTGAGATATTTTTCTTCCAGAGTAAAGAGTAAACGCTCTAATGAACCATGTAAGTATTAATAGATTTCCCAATACTCCACTTAGTATATACATGTTATTAGATGTATGCGTTGAATAGGCAAAGTAGACTGTCACCAAGACAACTAGTATTAAATATACTATTTCATTTTTAAGTTCTACTTTGTTTTTCAATTTTAGGCAGTATTAACTTATTACTCCACCAAATCCTTTAAATATACCAACTAAGATAATTAGCCACCATGCTCCTATTGTAAATAGCTCTCCAATATTCTTACCCAGTTTTCCTTTCTTCCATGACACAAATACTAATATGCTTAGTAAAACGAACACAAATGATACTATTAGTATACTTATTCCATCTGTTGTACTAAATATATTCCTTAAACCAAGTATAAATGGAGATATACTGTCTTCTCCTTTTACTTCTTCAAGAAAATATTCTGAAATATCTAGTTCTGCAATATTTCCTGCACTATCTGATGCTATTATCATAGATTGTTTCCCCAAATCTTCTCTCAGAATTGTAAGTGTTACAGTTTCTTCGTTTACAACCTCTATATCAAATGTCATATCTCCTGTAACAAATTTTAATTCGGTTGCATCTTTTGGATATGCAAAACTTAAGTCAAATGATTGTTCGTTTCTAATTACTTTTATACTTTTTTGTATTATCTCTGGAGGTGTTGAGTCTACTGTAAATGATACTTCTTCTGATTTAATATTTTCTCCTTTTATTTGTGCTTGAACTTTCTGCTCTCCTTCTTTCCAATCACTACCTTTATCAAATTCCCATGTTTTAGAGTTACTTATGGCTTGTCCAACTATGCTTCCATCTTCAAGTACCTCAACAGTATAGTCACCTGATATATTTTCTGTTTCTCCTTTGATATTAATATTTGCATCATTTGTTAAATCTCCTGTTTTGGGATTAGTTATTCTAATTGACTTTATATCTCCCTTTTCAGGGACTATTGGTTTAGCCGGTTCTGGTGTACTTGGTGTTGGGACTGGGGTTGTAGATGGAACAAATTTTTGGCTTGTTAGATTACCAAACATTTGAACAACAAGTATCGTTTCTTTTCCGAGTAGCTCTCCCTGTACAACTGCAACACCTATATCTTTGTAATTAACACTCATTATATTTTCCCTATGTGTAGGGCTTGCCATCCAAGCTTCATGTACTCCTTCTGCAGTACTAAATCCTTTTGCGAGATTTTCTCCAGCGTATACATATGCGTATCCAGCTGCAGATACGAACATCCATGGAGTTTCTCCATTTGGGCCGTAGTGATCCCAGTACTGTTGTTCAAACATATTGTTTGCTTTTGCTTGGGCTGCTGCTGCTAATTTAGCATTAGTATTGAGTGTATTTAGTCCTGCTGCTGCTCTTTGTTGATTGGTTAATTGAATTATATTCGCTGGGGTAATACTGCTTGCCATTGCTTGGGGTATTCCTAAAAACCCTCCAAATGTATTTACAAAAAGTAGTATTACTGTATATACAAAGAGTGCAAGCTTTCTTAGTAGAAATGGTTTGTAGTTATTTTCTTTGGTTGGAATGAAAAAATTTTTCACTCTTAATTAGTAGGTAATATATCTTGTATATAGTACCAATTTAATCGTTTGCATGCAAAGGAAAATATTTACTCTGTTTATCAAAAAAGAAAAGCCCGAGATAAACTCGGACTGTTTCTTTTCTCTCATCTTGAGAGAAATGCCGGCAGAGTTAATTACTTAACAGCAGCTTTTAATGCTTTTCCTGCTTTGAATGCAGGTGCATTTCTTGCTGGTAATTGAATTCTTTCAAGAGTCTTTGGATTGATTCCAGGTCTTGCTTTCTTCTCTCTTACTTCGAATTTACCGAAGCCTGTTAGTAATACTGGTTCTCCTGCTTTGAGTGCATGTGTTATTGCATCAAATAATCCATCTACTGCCTCTGCAGCTTGTTTCTTTGTTAACCCTGCAGCTTTAGCAACTTTATCAACTAAATCTTTCTTTAACATTGTAGTAAACCTCCTTTCTTTAGAGATATGGATGCCACAAATCCTGATATCACATGATTTGTAGTATCACATCAAT
>DAOQBQ010000048.1:0-4338 GCA_035355175.1 Candidatus Dojkabacteria bacterium | reverse complement strand
GCGCCAACCTCCTCCTCAAGTATCTCGGCGAGCGGGGCGGCTATCCGGCCAAGGATCCGCGCGGCCCCCTGCTGGGCGCCGGGATCGCGGTGTCAATCTCTATATCATCACCCAGAATCTGTTTAAGAAATATCTTATCCGAATCATCAGAAGATATATATACCTTTTTACTCTCATTTATCTCATCTATCGTAGTATCTCCCTTTATCCAATAAATATGACCAACTGGTACATACTCTTTGTAATACATTGCTTCTTCAATGCTTTCTGTATAGCTTACTTTGTATTCCCCTTTATCAACAAAAGTAAATCTTTTAGTATCATTTAACTGTATATCCTCAACTGATGATTTAAATATCTTTGATATCTCATCAGGAACCTCTTTATCAAAAGACACCCTAAATGTCTCATACTTAGCTACTGGAGGAGTATATACAATTAGATCTGGAAATACAGATAAGGGAATATGCTTAAGTACTACTAGATAGAAAAAAAATGCTAAAAATGGTATAATGATATATAGAAGAATAGGATGTTTTTTCTTTACTCTTCTACTCTTTCTTCCCTGAGTTACTGTTAAATTTATCATATGTTTAATATATAGAATTGTTTGTCATTTTAACAGATATTTAAACTATGGGGCAAGAAGAAAGGATATAAATATGAAAACATACAACAAAAAAAATCTATTAATGTTAATAGTAGGTATTCTAACTACTGGATTAATAGTAAATATGATATCTGAGATTACTCCTAATACTGCTGTAGGGATAGATGGAAAGTCCTTTGAGAAAGCTTACGCGAAGGATTTAGAATATATTGAAAGCACTCCAGTTGAAGAAACTATCTTAGAGACCGCTGTATCTATATCCGTTGAGGATATTGAGAATCAGAGAAAGATTGAGAATATTAGAAACTTTTTAATAGAGAGAAACTCTCCTTTAGCGCAGTACGCTTCAGAGTTTGTATACGCTGCAAATGAATACGGTATTGACTATAGATTAGTTGCCGCTATATCCATTGTTGAGTCTAGTGGTGGTATACATAACTTTAAACCTTACAACGCTTGGGGTTGGGGTTCATACGGATTTGATGACTGGAAAGATGGTATATGGAGTGTATCAAAAGGTTTAGCTACTGGATACTACAGTAGAGGTTTAGATACTCCTTTGGAGATAGCAAGAGTTTACTGTCCTCCTTCTGCATCAAGCTGGTCTGGTAAAGTAACCAGATTAATGAATCAAATTGGAGAGTAAAGTATACTCATATATGGAATCAACTAAGCTAGGCAAATACACAGTACTCTATCCAAACAAGAAAGAGTATCATACTCTTAAAAGAGAGATCTGGAATCAAGAAATCTATTATTTTAAAACAGATACAAACTGCCCATATATTGTAGATATAGGTTCACATATCGGTATATCTATTATCTACTTTAAAGCTCTCTACCCTAACTGTAAGATACTTGCATTTGAACCTAATCCCATATCTTTTGAAATTTTAAAAGAGAATATATTTAATAACGGATTAGAGGATATTCAATTAATAAATAAAGCTATAAGTTCAGACTCCCCCCTAAAAGATTTCTACATTGATAACAGTAAACAGAATTGGGAATCTAACTCTAGCTTTCTTAAAAACAGCTGGAGTGGAAAAGAGAGTACTAAAAGTATCAAAGTCGAGTGTACAAGGTTGGATGAATATATTAAAGATATTCAAAAGATAGATATGCTTAAAATAGATACAGAGGGTAGTGAGTATGAAATATTAAACTCACATAAGAACATCTTAAACAAAGTTAAAAACATATCTGTTGAGTATCATCCCGTAAAAAATAGTAAGATAGAAAAGATTTTAATAGTACTTAGAGAGTATTTTGATATAAAAATCTTTTTTGAAGGAGAAGAGATAAAAAATATGGTGAATGATAAACTATTAACGATAAAGGGAGAGAAAAGAGTATAAAGAGGATTTCCACCCTTTTCTAAATATCTTGTACAGCTCTCTAGCTAATTTCTCACTATCATGTCTAATCAAACTTCTATCCAACACATCACCTTTTTCTTTTTTGATTATAGAGTTGGCCACTAAATCTATTCTGATAATTTTTCTTCTACTCACATCTTTTAAATCATCCTCAAATAGATGCTCTCCATCGTCAATATATCTTTTGTATGCACTCTTGGGTATTCTCCCGTTATTAATCAATATATAGTCAAACTCTCTTCCAATGTATCCCTCTACTACAGCTATCATACTATTCATTGTTAATCCCCTTGTCTGACCTATCTTAGACATTAGGTTAGGTATGAATACTAATTTTGCTTTACTCTTTTGTAGTGCCTCGGGTATGCCCTCTACAACAATATTAGCTAGTGTAGTTGTATATAGATCTCCAGGACCAATAACTATGTACTGCGAATCTTTAATACACTCAATAGCTCCTTTGTAAGCTTTTGCCTTTTTATCAAGATAAAACTTAACAATATTAGATTGAATATCTGGTTCATCTATTAAATGCTCACCCTTAATCTTCATACCGTTAGAGTATTCAGCTACTAAACTAACCTTATCTCTAGTAACAGGAAATATATTCCCATTAACATTAAATAAATACTTAAACATCTCTATTGCCTCTATCTCAGAACCGGTAATATCAGTCATAGCTATCATAAGGAGATTTCCTAATGTATGTCCCTTTAAACCGTCCCCTTGAGAGAATCTATATGTAAATAAATTCCTTAATATATTGTTCTCATTCTCTTCAGACAGTGCAATTATTGATTTCCTTAAGTCACTTAATGGAAGTAATCCAAACTCATCTCTAACAATGGCATTACTACCCCCATCATCCATCATTCCAACAATAACATTTAATTCTAAGTCCCTGTATTTTTTTAATCCCTCAAGTACTGTTGATGTACCAGTTCCCCCGCCAATTAGTGTAATTTTCATGGTTCAATTGTATATCAAAAAATGATATAATGAAATGTTTAATCTCATTTCAATTACATTATGGAATTCAAGGTTGGTTCAAAAGTATTTTACCCCTCACATGGAGCTGGATGGATAAGAAACAAAAAAGAGATTGAGTTTAATGGTGCTAAGAAAATGTATTTCGAATTTGAATTCATAAATGCATCCATTACAATTTCAACGCCGCTAGATAATGTAAACAATTTAAATATTCGTTCTGTATTCTCCTCAAAAGATATTAAAGAGAAAATAGCTGTATTAAAAAAGACTCCTTACAAAGACCCTAAAACTCAAGATTTTAACAAATTAATGGAGTTATTCAAAAAACTTGAGAATCAAGCAAATATTGAATCCGCTATTGAAACAATACAGTACTGTAACTTTATAAAAAGAGAAAGAGAAAAAGATGGTAGACTCATACCAGTATCAATTGAAAATGAATTAGCAAGAGCCATGGGAGATATAGTCGGAGAACTGGCAGTATCAGCGGGTCTAAAGCTAGAAACAGCTGGTAAAACATTTGAAAAGATTACTGGCCTAGAAGCTAAAATACTTCAATTAAAGTATTTTAACGCTTAATATATCCTCTCCAACCTTTATATCCTTACTCTCCTGTATATTTTGAGTAAATATAAACTCTTTTAATAGGATACTCTTCTTAATGCTATCAATATTTTTTTCTATCAAACCCTTTACCTCATCACTTTCTGTAAAGTAGTTTATTGAAACATGTTGACCTACCTCACAACCACTTTCTTTTCTTACTACCTGCAAACCTCTTAATATTTCATTTAACAACCCTTCCTCTTTTAATTCTTTTGAAATAGAGATATTTAATCCAACAAATATATCTTTTTGTAACGAAGTTTTAATGCTCTCCCCTTGTGGTATCTCTTTTACTATTTCTAACTCTTTAACATTTAACTCACCTTTTACAATATCTAACATCTCTTTACTTAGGTTTGGAACATACGCCTTTGATAAAGGTTGTCTTACCTTTAACCTATTTTCATCTCTAATATTTAAACCTAAAGAACAGATCATTCTTACTTCTTCCATCTCCTTTTGTAAATTCTCATCAAAAAATGACTCCTTAAATATAGGATACTCCTCTAAATGCACTGACTCTTTTCCATTTTCAACTAGTGTCAAATATATTGATTCTGAAATAAATGGAGCTAAAGGTGCTAGCATTTTAGAAATCTCAACTAATACATAGTAAAGTGTATTTAAACTCTGTTTATCACCATTTACAAACCTGTCTCGAGATCTTCGAATATACCATTTGGAAAGTACATCAATTAATTCAAAGATATATTTACTTGCATTCTGTAATTTGTACTCATCCAAATACTTAGT
>DAOQBQ010000047.1:0-4342 GCA_035355175.1 Candidatus Dojkabacteria bacterium | reverse complement strand
AACAAAAGAACAGGTAGAAGAGAATATGAAGGTATATGTCGAACAAGCATCCCACTTCATTGATATCTTTAACAAAGATAATCCTGTTAAAGTAGTATATAACAGCCAATGGTTAGAGCCTCTTAACTTCGGAGATATCATAGATATAGCATCTGTATTTACTGTACAACAGATGCTTAAAAGGAGTATGTTCCAAAAAAGATTAGAAGAAGATAAACCAATATACCTACATGAGTTCCTCTATCCATTAATGCAGGGGTATGACTGTGTAATGATGGATATCGATGTAGAAGTAGGTGGTAATGATCAACTCTTCAATATGTTAGCTGGAAGAGATTTAATAATGAATAGATTAGGTAAAGACAAAATTGTAATAGCAGGTAAGCTCCTTGAAACAAGTGATGGTGCAAAAATGGGTAAATCGGAAGGCAATATGATAAGACTTGATGATAATGCTAATGATATATTCGGTAAAGTAATGACTCTCGATGATAGATTAATTACCATAGGATTCGAGATATTAACAAATTTTGATCTTAATGACGTAAAAGAGATTCAAAATAGATTAGACTCTGGAGAAAATCCAATGGCTCTCAAAAAACAACTGGCATATGAAGTTGCAAAAGATATAAAAGGAGAAGATGATGCTAAAAAAGCACAGGCATATTTTGAAAATATATTTCAAAAAAAAGACCTAAATACTGAAATACCTGTTAAAGAAATAAATAAAAAGAATATGGGTATACTGGATTTAATAGTCGAGTGTAATATTACAAACAGTAAATCCCAAGCTAAAAGACTAGTAGAACAGGGTGCTGTTAGTATTAACGGCCAAAAAGTAGATGATTGGAAAAAAGATATACAATTAGATAACGATTGTATACTTAAGTGTGGAAGACACATCTATCAAATGAAAATTATTTCATAACTACTAGGGGATTATATATTTAAATATTAAATCCCCATAAGGGATTTTTCTTTTTATGAAAACAGAAGAGTATGAAACAAAAATTAAAGAGTTAAGTCCTAAGAATTTCTTTCCTTTGATTCAAAAAGGTATCTTAGTATCTAAAAAGTATCATGAAGGACAGGAAAGATTCTCTGGAGAACCGTATGTTAATCACTCATTAAGAATAGCTATTACACTAGCCGATATGGGAATGGATGCCTCTACCGTAATTGCAGGATTACTTCACAACTGTATTACTAATGCTCCAGAAAGAGAACAAGAGATATCAAAACAGATAGAAGAAGAGTTCGGAAAAGAGGTACTCTATTTAATAAAACAATACAACGATATTAGTAAAGCAACTGCAAGTACAGATACAGAGTATGAAATAATTACTAAATTCATTTTAAACAATGCAAAGGATTTAAGACCTATTCTAATTAAACTAGCAGATACTTTAGATAATGTTAGAACAATTGAGTATATGCCCAAAGAGAGACTAAATTCCAAAATACAAAAAATAATATATGTTTATGCCCCACTAGCTGAATATCTTAATTTAGATTCAATTAAAAAGGAGCTAGAGGAAAAAGCCCTAAAGATATACAGACCTGAAGAGTACTTAATGATAGAAAGTAAAATGAAAGAGAATAACTTTACCCAAGAGATGTTACAAAAATACTTAGAGTATCTTAAGAATGTATTAAAAGAGATATCTCCAAACCTAACAGTATACGGAAGAGTAAAAAGCATATACAGTATATACAACAAACAGAAGAAACAACTCAAAGAAGGAAGTAGTATAGATATTAGCAATATACGAGACTTACTCGCCTTTAGGGTAATAACAGATAAGGCTGATGATTGTTTTAATGTCCTTGAGAAAATTATGGATAAAGGAGATATCCTTACAGAAGAGTTTGATGATTACATTACACATCCAAAACCGAATGGGTACAAAGCACTACAGGGACCTATTGTACTAGATGAGGTGTCTTCAAATATTATAGAAATACAGATAATGACTCATGAAATGTATTACCACAATACTTATGGGCCTGCTTCGCATATTGCATATAAGGAGAGTCAAAGTAGATACGCGAAACCAACAGATAGATATAATTGGGTAGAAGATGTACACAAAGGAATAAGTGAACACATCTCACTTAGAGAAATAAATATTTCCAATCCAATACCTGTCGATATTTTCCCTTCAAATGTATACGCATTTACACCAAAAGGTAAGATTATACAGTTAGATTCTGGAGACACAGTAGTAGATTTTGCATTTAAAGTACATACCGATATAGGATACGCTATGGTCTCGGGTAAGGTAAATGGAAAGGCAGAAAAACTAGATTACAAAGTAAAAACAGGTGATACAATTGAAATTAAAACACAAGTAGGTAAAAAAAGTGTAAAGCAGGAATGGATTGTATATGCAAACTCTCAGTCTACAAAAAATAAAATACAAAAAACTTGGAAAAATTCTTAAACATTTAGTAAAATGTATCAATGAATAAAAAGAAAAAAGACATACTCGCAAAAATATTTAGTATATTTATTGCAGTAATAATGCTTGGAAGTATGGCAATCCCAATTATCCTTGCAATACTTGGTTCCAAATAGGTATGACCCAAATTTCAATAAATGATTCCATAACATCTTTACATGGTGTTGGGGTAAGCCAAAGTAAAAAGTTTGAGAAATTAGATATACATATAGTTAAAGATCTCCTCTTTCATATACCCTTTAGATACAGAGATACCTCTGAGATATTAAATATTGAGGATTTTAAATCAATACAAGAGGGTACTTTTCTTGCTCAAATTATTGAAGCAAAAAATATATATACAAGAACTAGAAAAGTATTAACAAAGGTAAAAGTAATTGATCAATTCAACTCTACATTAGATATCTCCTTTTTTAATCAAAGCTACTTAACCAAAACTTTAAAAGTAGGCGAGTGGTATATATTCGATGGGAAGATATCGGAGAAAGGAAAAAGTAAAAGTATATATAATCCAAAATATGAAAAATATGCAGGTGATATATCTTTACAAAAACATTTAGGAAAGATAATCGGAATATACCATGAGACAGATGGGATATCATCAAGATATATTAGGAATACAATACTACCATTAGAAAAAGATATAACACGATTAATTGGAGACCCTCTGCCTATCTCTTTACTTAAGAAGGAAAATTTACCACATCTTGGAGAGTGTATACAACAGATACACTTTCCTCAAACACAAGATGTGTTACAAAAAGCTAGAGAAAGATTAGCTTTTGATGAGATGTTAAGAATAGGCGTTGATATTGAAAAAGATAGAAAAAAAAGAAGCAAGTTAAATTCAATCCCCATAATTGAAGATACAAATGTTACAAAAGATTTCCTTAAATCTTTACCCTTTACACTTACAGATGACCAATTAAAAAGTATTGATGAAATACTTAAAGATGTATCAAAAAGTAAACCCATGAATCGCCTCCTTAATGGAGATGTAGGAAGTGGAAAAACAGTAGTAGCAGCACTAGCAATACTTCAGTGTATTAGAAATGGATTTAGTACAGTAATATTAGCACCAACTACCGTACTTGCTCAACAACATTTTGAAACCTTTAAAAAATTACTTAAACCGTTTGATATTGATGTGCAAATATGGATATCTACTAAAAAAAGCAAATCAGAATCTCCAAACACTTTAATTGTTGGTACTCATGCAGTACTTTTTAAAAGTGATATACCGGATAACCTTAACCTAGTAATCGTCGATGAACAACACAGGTTCGGAGTCCAACAAAGAGAGAAGTTACTTAAAGGAGGTAAGAATATACCACACTACCTAACAATGACTGCTACACCCATACCCAGAAGTTTAACGGAGGTTGTATTTGGGAATGTAGAGGTATCCACTATAAAACAGAAACCCAAGATGCAGAAAGAAACTATTACTAAATATGTACCTTACATAAAGAGAGAAGATTGTTTTGATTGGATAAATAAGAAAATAAAACAGAGTAATTACAAAGAGCAGGCCTTTATTGTCTATCCTCTCATTGAAGAGAGTGCAATATTAGATGCTAAAGCCGTTTTAACAGAGTTTGGGAATCTTAAAAATATTCACTTTAAAGATATTAAAATAGAATTGATGCATGGGAAATTAAAAGAGAAAGAAAAGATTAATATATTAGAAAGATTTAGAAAAAAAGAAATAAATATATTGGTATCAACATCTGTAATAGAGGTAGGGATAGATATGCCTGATGCATCTGTAATGGTAATAGAAGATGCACATAGATTTGGATTAGCACAGCTACATCAATTAAGAGGCAGAGTAGGGAGAGGTGATATAGAGTCGTATTGTTTTGTAATACCAAGCCAAA
>DAOQBQ010000046.1:0-4465 GCA_035355175.1 Candidatus Dojkabacteria bacterium | reverse complement strand
GTTGTTCCGACATCAACAATATCGTCTGTTCTTTCAAATATTGCGCTTATATGTACATGATTTGAAGGCATAGTAAATGTGTAAGAGGCTTTACCTTCTTCTGGTGAAGTAGGGTTACCGTTAATACCCCCTGAAACATATTGATATCCATAGTCTGGTAACAATTCTATTGTTACCTCTGTTCCCTCTTCGATGGAGAAATCATAAAATCCTCCTGATACAAATTTATAACCTCTTGCGGCTATTACATTTACAGTACCATTTACTACTCTAGAATCATCTGAATCATCATAGTTAAAGCCTAATTGAAATAGCGCTTTTGAAGTAGATTCTAGTAAGAAATTGCTAGCAGACAGGGTTAAAGAGTAACGATTTTCAGTATCAACCCCTTCACTACAACTTACTATTGTTGGCTCTGTATTCTCTTGTTCTGTTCCGGTAAATTCTGCCCATTCCCAGTATCCAGCTTGGGGTGTAAAAGTGCCTAATTCTGTTGAATATGTGAAATCCATTACTCCTCCACCTAATACTAGTGCAGAAATAACATTTTCAGTAGCTATATTACTTGACCCTATCTTTAATATTCCATTTTGTCTAGCCTGTAGAAGCATACCCTCACCTTCTATCGGGGGAAGATCTGCACCGTAGTAGAGACCTGTACCCGAAGTATTAATTGTAATATCGCCAAAGTTCACAGATACTGAAGATGCCCCGATACCGTAGAGAGAAGGAGTCTCTGGTGTTCCAACAAACACATCGCTATCTCCTCCAACTACCTGCCCATTCGTAAATATACCCCCTACAAGTTGTACATTTCCAACCTCTCCCATTCCAAATCTCACATCTACATTGCCATCAAAATTTACAGATAGACTGTCTTCATTCTCTAATACTATAACATCTCCATCAATAGCATTAATACTGATTGAACCATCTCCATTTCCAAAAATATATGGGAATGTCGGAGATACTGTTGCATCAATATCTATTTGATATCCAGCCCAGTCAGTATATACTATCTCCCAGCCTGTACCTGAAGCAGATGTAATTTGTGGATCAGCCGTTTCATCTATAACAATTGATCCGTCAACATATATCTGCAAAGGATCTTGTGGAAGGGGTCCAGGAGGATCTCCTGCTTCCGGGAGATTTAATGTGTTTCCCTCTACAACAAATGTGTCTTCACAATTATTTAATATCCCTTGAGCTACTGTAACTGTTATTACCTCTCCTGTTGATCCTATGGTAAGTCTGCCTCCTGCTCCAATAGAAAGGGCAATTTGTGAACTATTGAATGCAGTTACATTTAATGAGGAACTATTACCAGTAATCTTTAAATCTCCACCCATTGCTAATATAGCTGTGGTATCTGTAGAAGGATGTACAGAATTGACTCCAATTATTTCAATTTCTAAACTACCAGAAGCTGATATATTATTTAATGATGCATTATTTAAAGTAAGGACCTTAGTATCAATATCAAAGAAAATATTCTCTATACCGTGAGAGCTGTTATAACCATCCACCTGATTGTAAATATTAGTCCCATTAACGTCTAAACTAGTTAATGGAGTATTTAAGAAACCCCCAATAACGTATTTAATTGGAAGAATTAAAATGAAGGAAATTAAAAGTGTAGAAAAAATAGCTAAAGATAAAAATCTAGAGGGGAGTTTTGAATTCACAGCTTTATTAATTAAAGGTTAATTATGTTAATATCTAGTGTAGCATGGAAAAAAATAAAATCAAAATTAAAAGTAAAATTCTGATATTTGTTAAGAGCCTATTATTGTTATTCCTTTTCTCTGCGGTTCTTTTCTCTTTTTATAAACTTTATGTCTGGTTCTCAGATTCAAGGCAAATTAGTAATGAAATAGAGGAGATAGATAATGTTGTGAAGCCAATAGAGTTAGAATTAAATGGAACTGATGAAAGTATAAATCCGCCTTCAAATGAAAATAGTCCGTACTGGAAATATATGAGAATGCCTTTGATAGATGTAGATTTATATGAACTTAAAAAGATTAATTCTGAAACAAAGGGTTGGATTCAAGTAGGGGGTACTAATATTAATTATCCATTTGTTCAACATGAAGATAATATCTACTATTTAACCCATTCATTTAATAAAAAAAGTAATAATGCTGGGTGGGTATTCTTGGATTACAGGAATGATATTGAGAGTATAGATAGAAATAACATCATATATGCTCATGGGAGAATAAATAGTGTTTTGTTTGGGACCTTAAAAAATATCTTACAAAGTGATTGGTATTCAAATGTTGATAATCATGTAATTAAAATGTCTACAGGGAGTAATAATTCTCTATGGGAGATTTTTTCTGTTTACAAGATTCCTACTACTGGTGATTATCTGGTTACCGATTTTAATAATGATGAAACTTATTTGAATTTCCTAGAATTTTTAAAGAATAGAAGTGAATTAGAATTTGATGTAGAGTTAACAAAAAGAGATAAGGTTTTAACATTATCGACCTGTTATACTAAGAGTGAAAAGGTTGTTATGCATGCCAAGCTAATAAAAACATCATCAAGGGTAGAACCAAAGACAGAATAAATTGTTGTTTTATTTTTTTCTAATGTGCGAATAACTCAATCCCCTTAAGGATTTTAAAAGATAGTGGACAGGTCTTGTAGCAACCAAAAGAAAATGGCGGGACATACACGTCTGGAACATAAAATGAGACAAATAAGAGGGTTCTTCTCCTTTATAAACTAATTCCTCCATCGATTATTACTGTGGTTCCTGTAATGTAACTAGAATCAGTACTTGCTAAAAACAGGGTAAGTTTTGCTACTTCTTCTTCGGTAGCAAATCTTTTGAGATAGGTTTTAGCAACCTCTTGTTCAAGAAATTCTTCGGGGAGTTGTCTATTCATCTCAGTATCGGCCCAACCTAGTGCAGTAGCATTTACTCTTATTTTCCTGCTAGCTAACTCTTTTGCAAAGTTTTTCGTTAAGTTAATAATTCCTGCCTTTGAAGCATCATAATCTATAGATTCTGGATTGTTGTAATATATACCATTTGTAGAGGCTGCATTTACAATTGAACCTCCATCATTCATATGTTTAGATATTAGTTTTGTGCATAAATATGTACCTAGAAGATTTGTGTCAATTGTTCTATGCCATTCTTCTAGGGTTCTCTCTTCAATAGGTAAATCATTCACATATCCGGCATTGTTAATAAGAATATCTATTTCTCCAAAAGATTTTTTAGTTTTTTGTATTAGTTTCTCAATTTGAGATTTTTCTCTAACATCACACTCAACCATTATTACATCAGATCCTATGTCTTTTATCTTTGATACAAGTTTAGTAGCATTTTCTTTTGCGTCGGGTTCATAATCCGAAACAAAATAGTCTATAACTAACATAGCTCCTTCTTTTGCAAACTGTATTGCTGTTTGTGCACCTATACCTCTACTAGCACCAGTTATGACAACTACTTTATCTTTGAAGTTCATATAAATTCCTAATAATATTATGATGTTTAATTATATCACTTCTTCAAAAGGTGTGATTTTGTACTAAATAAGGCTTCTACCTTCGAACCGAGAGCCCTTAAAAACATCTCTTTTTTGACCCTTTTCATCCACCAGGCCTTACTTTTGAGTTATTCACTTTTTAGAGTCAAAATAACTCAATCCCTATAAGGGTTTTAAAACATAGTGTACGGGTCTTGTAGCAACCAAAGGAATATGGCGGGGTGGACAGGACTCGAACCAACTCAAAATATTATCAAGCAACAAAGGGATTTTCTGAATACAAGGTTCGAACACCGTCCCCTAGGTGAGACAGGTCTCTATTTTAATACAAATTCATGTTAAATTGTACAGTGTCACTAGACAAATTCCCGTTAAATTGTATAATAGGATATGATAAATAGGAAAATTGAAACAAAATTAGATAAATACTTAGAAAGTGATGATAAAAAGATCCTTTTTATATGGGGACCCAGAAGATCTGGGAAAACAACCATATTAAAAAAAATATCTGAGAAATATAATACTAGAATATTTAATTTTGATTTCATTGAAGATAGGAATCTTTTCCAACCCTCTAGGGAAGCTTTAGAAGAGATTGTAAAGACTACAAAGATAATCTTAATAGATGAAGTACAAAACTATCCGCAGTCAACACAAGCACTTAAACTTCTACATGACGAATACGATGTTAAGATAATTGCAACAGGAAGTAGTGAATTAAGGCAAACTACAAATGATTTTGATACTCTTGCAGGAAGATTTATTGAGTACTACTGTTTACCACTATCTTTCGATGAAGTAATTGAATATTTAAACCCTAATCAGTTAGATTTACCAAGATATGCTAATACTCAACTACACAAGCAATTAATATATGGCTCATATCCAGAGGTATACCTAAGTGAAACAAATGAAGATGCTAAACAGGATCTTCTAAACAACATTATTAATACATA
>DAOQBQ010000045.1:1372-4583 GCA_035355175.1 Candidatus Dojkabacteria bacterium | reverse complement strand
AAAATATTCTTACAATACCATCACTAGGGCTTTTACCTGAATCTAATCCCGCATATGTGATTCAAACAGCCTCAGGAACTTTAGAATACGGTGTAGATGCTGTAAATATATATAAATATACAGACCTAGGACAACCTATCGATTCTCAAGCACAGGCAAAAATATTAGCAAAAAAACTAGGCTTTGAACCTGATAGAATAGTAAGGAGAGGAACATCTGCTTACCTTTGGTATGATGGGAATACAAAAAGAAGTTTAAGTATTACTGCAAGAGATTTAAACTTCTCATTTACAACAGACGCTTCTAAAATACGAGAGATACGAAAAAACAACGATCTCCCCTCTAGAAATGAAGCAAACTCTATGGCTATAAATGCACTAAGATCTTTAGGAATATTAGATCAGGCGTATACAGATACACAACCACTTGCATATGAAATTGAAATTAATCCTGATGGTTCATACTCTCAAGCAGACTCACTAGGAAATGCAGAATTAATTAGGGTAGATTTCTATAGAAAAGTTCCCATGGTATCTATTAGAAAGGATTATGTTAATGCAGAAAGAATGATTAGGGCTTTAACAAAAGAAGATTTAACATATGAAATTGGCAGTGTAACAACTGATGATGGAAGAATAGAGGTATATAACTTCGATAGATTGGTAACATATCAAAACCCATCAAAATCGAACATATCTGTATATATAGGTCCTAAAAATGAAGATGCTAAAATTCTTCCAAATGTATATCAAATAGATTACACAACATGGGATTTAGAACCCGAAAGCTGTGGTACATATCCATTAATTTCTCCAGCTATAGCAGAAGAAAAAATTAAGAATGGAGAGGGTAGTATTGTATTTATTAACTACGGAGATGATGAAGTACAAGAGTATACACCACAAGATGTAAAGATATTCACAATAACGGATGTCACATTAACATACTATGAGGGACTAGTTGAACAGCTATACCTTCAACCCGTATATCTATACTCTGGAACAGCTGAGTTATCAAACTCACAAAGAGTTGACTTCTTTATCTACTATCCAGCAATTAGCTACGACAGTGTAACAGATAAAGTAGAAGTAGAAGAACCTGAAATTAAGAAAGATGGTGGTCTACTATCATTTTAATATCGACCTCGCATATCCCTCTATTATCTTTGTATCACCAAACCTATCAGTAGAATTTAATATTACAGTAATTAATTCCTTACCATTCGGATATATGAAGTATCCAACAAAACACTGACCTGCTAAATCTGTATTACCTGTTTTTAAACCGTGAACATACTTTACATCCTCAAACAGTTTGTTAGTAGTTAAAACCTCTGTACTAAGTAAACCCGATTCAGAGCTCCAATTAACAATCTCTCTTTCTCTTTCGACCATATCTAAAACAATAGGGTATTTTCTTGATACAGATGCAAGTATTGCAATATCATTCGCTGTAGAGTAGTTTTCCTTTTCATCTAAACCAGCAGGATTACTAAAATGAGTATCATTCATATTTAACATAACTGCCTTCCTATTCATAGCTTTAATAAAACCATCATAACCACCGTATGGATATGCATTAGCAATAACATAGGCAGAATCATTGTATGAACTAATTAACATAGCCTTTAGAATATTCTCCACCGTTATTTTGTCCCCATCCTTCACACCCAACTGTAAAGAGATACCCTCTGGAAAGTTCTCTAAACTAACAGTAACAGTGTCATCTAAATTAAAATTCTCAAGAGTAATGATTGCTGTCATTAATTTTGTTAAACTTGCGACACTTTTTCTCTCATTTGAATTCTTTTCTAACAGTACATCCCCTGTTAATGGATTAAACACTAGTACGCTTTCTGCTTTTAAACCATCCACTGATACCTTTTTATCAAAGTATCCACTCAATACCTCCCCATCAATATTTAAATATGAAAGATACTCCGGATACTTCTCCGATACTATATATTCACTCTTAGGTTTAAAAAGAGGAAGCATTAAATATACAGTAAAAGCCAAGGTAACAACACCTACCCCTATTAACAGAAACCTGCCTACTCTTTTTTTTCTTCTTTGAATATCCTCTATTTTTTTTGCTTCTTGGGCTGCCTTAACTGCCTGTTTAAACAGTTTCTTATCATATCTCTCCTCTGGTAATGTTTTTTTCTCTTCTTTGTTACTCATTAATATTATCGATATTACCAACTAGAAAGATATTGAGCAAATACGATATTGTTCTTTTAAGAAGATGTAATATATAATAACGGGATTAATATATATACATTTAATATGGAAAGAACATATATATCTGAGCTTAGAAATTGTATTGGTAAAACTGTTAGAGTAAGAGGTAGAGTTGATACATTAAGAGATCAAGGGAAAATAGTGTTCTTAATACTAAGAGATATTACTGGAAAAGTACAAACAGTGGCATGGTCAGGTGGAGATACGCAGGTATTTAATACTACAAAGAGTTTAATTCCTGAATCAGTAGTAGATATCACAGGATTAGTTAAAGAAGCAAAGCAGGTAGCAACTGGGTTTGAAATAGAGATACAGGAGATTAAGATAGACTCTGTTTCTAAAACTCCTCTACCTATCGTAATAGAGCAACCGTATTCTAAAAATATCTCGAATTTGGATAAAAGATTAGATTACAGATGGGTAGATCTTAGATCCGAGAGAAACAACCTAATGATGAGAGTTGCAACCATAATGGGTAAAGCTTTTAGAGAGTTTTGTATAAATAACGGTTGTACAGAGATACAAGGTCCAAGAGTAATTAGTGCTGCAAGTGAATCTGGAGCTAGTGTATTTGAAGTAAAATATTTTGATAGGAAGGCATATCTTGCTCAATCTCCTCAATTTCATAAACAGATGGGTATTGCTGCAGATTTAGATAGAGTGTTTAATATGGGTCCGGTATTTAGAGCAGAAAAATCGTTTACAACAAGACATTTAACAGAGTATACAAGCTTTGATGTTGAGTTAGGATATATAGACTCATTTAAAGATGTATGTAAATTTGAACAAGAGATGATTAAATACGCACTCAAAAGTATAAAAGAAAGATATGGAGAAGACATTAAAAGAGTATTTGGTATTGATATAAAGATACCTGAGGGAGATTTCCCATATATTACCGTTAAAGAGATAAAGGAGAAATTATCCAAAAAGGGAGTTCCTAGTAAAGAGGAAGGTGACTTCTCACCAGA
>DAOQBQ010000045.1:0-1272 GCA_035355175.1 Candidatus Dojkabacteria bacterium | reverse complement strand
TACCTAATACACCAAATAGATTGGGTAAGTTAATAAATGTTAAAAAAGCTAAGTAGAGAATCTCCACTCTTTGACTAAGAATTGAATATCTTCATTACCATTCCAAGAATTAATACCTACTCCACCTACTACATCTATTCTGTCATCTACATTAATATCCTCTGTATCTACTCCACAATTGAAAAGTACTAAAGTAATCAAATCTATACCCTCTCCCTTACATAGTAATTTCATATGATTACCTAATTTTCCCATTATCTGTTTTTTGACAACTATTAAATCTTTCACTGCTATTAATGGTTTACTATTACCATATCCAAAAGGTTTTAATATATCTAACTGCTCAATTAATCCCTCATTAATGCTTTCACTACCCAAAAGTAAGTCTATTTTCAAATCTCTAATTAACATGTCCTCAGTTACCTCTTTCTCAGCTATTTTTCTTATACATTTACTAAACTCTTTCTCCATACCCTCTTTTACAGTAAAACCTGCAGCTAATTCATGACCTCCATATCTATCAAGATACTTACTACATAAAGATAAGGCATTGGTAATATTAAAACCGGAAATACTTCTTGCAGAACCCTTAACTACACCCTCTTTTCTTGTACCAACGAGTATTGGTCTGTGATACTTCTCGTTTAACTTACCCGCTATTAACCCAACTATACCCTCATGCCAATCATCATTTACAACAAAAAGTAATTTATCATCACTATCCCCTATTACAGCCATGGCTTCATCTAAACCGTTTTGAGTCATAAACTGTCTTTGGAAATTAGTTTCATTAAGTACATTTGCAATACTCTTACATAGACTCTCTTTTTCACTTACTAAAAGTTTAACAGCATCAAGTGGTGAACCTATTCTTCCAGCAGCATTAATCCTTGGGCCAAGAATATATCCTAAATGATAGCTATCAATATCTTTTAGTTCTAAACCAGATATTTTAATTAATTCATTTAAGCCCAACCGTTTACCCTTTTGAATCTGTTTAATCCCATACTTAACAATCACCCTATTTATATCTAACAAAGGCATTAAATCAGTAACAGTAGCCATAGCTACTAAATCTAAACCCTTGGTATTCTCATTAATATCAGTATTGATACCCAACTCTGATTTAATAGCCTGAATTAAAAGAAATGTGACATATGCCCCACACACATTCTTATTAGGATACTCATTGCCAGGATACGAAGGATGAACTAATGGATACTCTAATTCAGTATTTAACTCTTTCGGAGGTTGATGATGGTCTGTAATTAC
>DAOQBQ010000044.1:0-4590 GCA_035355175.1 Candidatus Dojkabacteria bacterium | reverse complement strand
TGGACTACCATTTCTAATGGCATATATCTTTGATGTAGTACTATCTAATAGTATTACAGTATTTCTTCCATCAAGTTTTTTGTAAGTTGAAATTAAAGCATCCTTTAAGTTGGTTTTCTTAGTTAAAAAATACTCAACTAATCTTACTATTACCTCTGTATCAACCTGAGTTTTAAATATATATCCCTTTTTTTCTAAGTCTGTTTTAAGGGTAAGGTAGTTTTCTACAATACCGTTTTGAGCAACAACAAACCTTTTATCTGATGAAAAATGGGGATGAGCATTGGTAATAGTTACACCACCGTGTGTAGCCCATCTAGTGTGTCCTACTCCAATATTCGAATTAATATTGTCCTTTATCTTTTCTGGAATATGCCCAATATCTTTTACTGTTTTAATTTTACCATTCTCTATTACACTTATACCCCATGAGTCATACCCTCTATACTCTAATCTTTTAAGTCCTTGATGAATGATTTTAGGTGCACTAGAATCGCCAATGTATCCGAATATACCACACATATTAATAGTGTTTACATATTATTTATTTATTGGGGATGTAATTAGAGATATTTTTGTTAACTTGTATATCTCTTTTAGGTTAATACAGTAACCTGAAGGTATCCGCTGATTATTCGATAGCCTTCACCTCGTTGTCTAAATAGACCCAGTCGCTCAAATATATTATTCCCCTTCGTCCATTATACACAATTTATTATTTTCTTCTAATTCTTGACGCAAAGTATAGGACATTAAGTAAAGAGGTTAAAAGTGCTGCAACATATGTCATAGCTGCAGCGTTTAAAACTGATTTCGCTCTAGGTATATTCTCAGATTCTAATAAACTATACTTATTAATGAAATTTAGACCTCTTTTTGTAGCATCTAACTCTATTGGAACTGTTAACAATGCAAAAAGTGCTGTACTTGAGAAAAGTATTAAACCTAATTGTGCTAACTCTAATACACTTAATGTAAAACCTAGAATAATGAGAATATATCCGATATTACTCCCTATATTTACAATTGGAACCATAACATTTCTAATATTAAACAGTAATGATTTAGAGTATTTTTGTGATACATGCCCAAGTTCATGGGCAGTAACAGAGATATCAGAAACAGAGGAATTCTTTGATGAGGTAGATAGTGAAACGATATCTCTTCGTGGATCATAGTTATCAGATAGAGATCTTCCTTGAATTACTAAGTCAGTTTGAAAGTTCTCACCGGTAATAATTTTTTGTGCAGCTTGCTCTCCTGTTAAACCGCTAGTAGGTTTAATTTTGGAATTCCTGTTATACGATGAGGTTATCCATATTTGAGAAATAGTAGCAAGTAAAAATGTTAAAACAAAAAATACAGTATATCCACCATCGTAGAACATTGTTTAAACATTAAAAATTTATCTTTTAGAGTACTTATACAAGGTATATCCAGTAAATACTCCTATTGAAGCTGTAATAAATTGTAGATAGCTAGATGTGATAAATATTGATGGTAACCCAATTAATTCACTCATTACTTTATATGATACAACAAGGAAAAGACCTTTAAATACAATACCTAATACATATGAATACATTTTTTTCTTTGATACAAAGTAAGAGAGAATGAAGTTAGAAAGCATGATAAAAGGTAATACATATATTAAAAATATAGTTGCCCCATTAAAGAGAATACCTGTTACTGTTGCTATTATTGATGGTAAGAGTAATACAGGAATGGTTTTTTTAATACCGTATGTTAAAGTTGTAAAAACTATTAATAAATTTACTGCACTACCTACGAGTAATTGTGGCTTCCCTATAAGTAAAGGTATTAAGATTGATAGAGAGTATATTGAAAAAAGAACAATATATTCAAATTTAATATTGAGTAGTTTCTGTTTATATATTTTCTGTAATTCCATATGTATATATTAATATATTTGAAATATCTATGTATAAATAATATCATTTTAAAATGATAGAGACTACTAAAGAAAGAACTAACTTTGAGCAAGATGCAATTGATTCCACAGATCAGGTTTCTAATATTATCTCTTTAGTTGATTATTCATTTGAAAAAGATTTAAAAAACATTGAAAATCCTAACATTTTAATATTGGGAATAGGCCCTTTCTTTCCAGAGGCAATTCTTTTAAAAAAGTATTCAGAAAATATTGATAAAAAAATAGATATTACATGTGTAGATCAAAAAATGCCTCTAAGAGACTATCCAGAACAGCTGTTTAATTTAAGAAACAGTGATAATTTTAGGATGGATTTAATTGAATCTAGATTTGAGAATTTTCAATTAAATGATAATAGCTATGATTTAGTTCTTTTACTAAGATCGAGTAATCTATCTTTATTTAATAGAAATATATTTAATAATATATATAATGGTCTTAAGGCAAATGGAGTATTTATTATATCTGGTGGAGTAAAAGATGAAATAGATATTAATTCTCTGGTTGGAAATAATTTACAACTAGAGTGTATAAAAAAAATTCCACAAGGCACTAAAGATTACTGGAACTCATATGTTGGTACAAATACAGTAGCTAAATTTAAAAAGAATGAAAATGATATTTAAAAAAGGTAAAAAATATCTATGTATGTTAGCACCCTCCTTCGTATCTATGTATGAATATCCTCAAATAATATATAGATTAAGGGCATTAGGATTTGAAAAAATAGTTGAGGTAACCTTTGGTGCTAAGATGACAAATCTTAATTACTATGAAATTCTTAAAGAAAAAAATGATAGGACATGGATAGCTTCTCCATGTCCAACTTTGGTAAATATGATTAGGGGTAAGTATCCTCATTTGGTTAATAATCTTGTTCCTGTACACTCTCCTATGGGTAGTATGGCGTTAGTATGCATGAAGCATTTTCCTGGGTATAGAATTGTATTTGTCGGGCCTTGTATTACAAAGAAAATGGAGGCAGCAGAAATTGGTACAGTAGATGGAGTTTTAACATTTACGGAATTAAATGATCTTTTTAGAAAAAAAGGTATACCTGAGAAGATTACAAGTCCGAAATATACAAAAACTTTTGATAAACTGTATAACGACTATACTAAAGTCTATCCTCTATCAGGTGGTCTATCTGAGACACTACAGTACAACAAGATACTTAAAAAAAGTGATATATTAGTGGCTGATGGGATGAAAAATATTGTTAAAATACTTGATGGATTTAAAGATGGATATTACAAGAAATATAAATTCTTAGATATACTCTCTTGTGAGGGTGGATGTATTAATGGCCCTTGTATTGAGTATAAATATCCTATTAAGGAAAGAATAAAAAGGGTTAAGAAATACAAGGAGTATGCAACAAGATATGAAAAGGATTTAGGTAGAACAGGAAGAAAATTAGATGCTAAGGATATAGATTTTAGTAGAAAGTTTTAAATTAAGTGTATGAAGTATGAATATATATATGGAGAAGGCAATTGAGGAAGCTAAAAAGGGTATGAAAAGAGGCCATGGGGGTCCTTTTGGTGCAGTACTTGTAAAAGATGGTAAGATTTTAGCATTTGATCACAATCGTGTACTTAAAAAAAATGATTCTACATATCATGCTGAAATAAATGTAATTAGAAAAGCTAGTAAAAAATTAAAAAGATTTGATTTATCTGATTGTGAAATATATACAACAGGAAAACCGTGCAAGATGTGTGAAGGAGCTATTAATTGGGCCAAGATTAAAAAAGTGTATTATGGGAACTCTTATAAAGATGCACTAAATATGGGGTTTGACGATGAAAAGGGTAATAATCAAGATGTAATATATGAGAGGATAGAGAGTACTCAAACAGCTAAACTTATTGAAGAGTGGAATAACTTTAGTAAGAAAAGTATATATTAATCCTTAATATATATCTTTAAATCTACTGCTACAACCTTGTTTTCAGTAATAATTATTGGATTCATATCAATACTATATATCTCTGGGTATGTTACTAACATTTTTTGTACTTTATCAATAGTATCTATTAGCTTATCTTTTGCTAAAGCAGGCTTTCCTCTATATCCATCTATAATTTTAACAACATCTGTACTATTTAATTTCTTAACAATATTTTTAACAGTTTCAGGTACAAGAATGTGCTGGATATCTTTGTATACCTCTGTATATATACCTCCTTGACCTATTGCCATTAAATGACCAAATCCTAACCCGTTTTTTTGATATATATCAGTACCCCCCTCTCTATTTGCTCCTATAAAGAACTCTACCTTAGGTTCTATCATTTCCTGTATTAGTACCTCTGGAGCGTTTTTCTTAGTTGTTTTTTCAATATTGGATACTAGTAAATCAAACTTCTCTTGAAACTCTGTAATAGTTCTAATATCTAAAAATACACCCTTAAAATCTGTCTTATGTGTTAAATCCTTGGATGTTGCTTTTATAACTACAGGAAAGTGTTTACTTGCGAATTCTACTGCTTGATTAAGATTCCCAGTAATTAACTGTGCTGGTAATTGTATACCAACCTCTTTAGCTATTTTTTCAACTGTATTGTCAGAAAGTACTGTTATCTCCTCCTTTATCTGTTTTCGAACCTCTTTTCTCTGTTTCCCCTTTAACA
>DAOQBQ010000043.1:0-4845 GCA_035355175.1 Candidatus Dojkabacteria bacterium | reverse complement strand
CCTTAATGATTTTAAGGAGTATCTTAAAGAGATATCACTTAGAGATGAGCAAATTACTAAGATACTAGAGTATATTAATTGGAGTTTAGAAGATCTAAAAAAGATTCAAAATGATTCTCAGGGTGCTAAACAGTTATTAGATCTATTTAAACAGTTAACAGATTTAAATGTTTCAAATATTAAATTCTGTCCATATATTGTTAGAGGACTACAGTACTATACAGGTACTGTCATTGAACTTTACGATGTAGGAGGGGATAGTAATCCTAGAGCTCTCTTTGGTGGAGGAAGATATGACGATTTGCTTGAGATATTTGGAGAAGCAAAAATACCTGCATTTGGGTTGGGGTGGGGAGACGCTACAACATTAGACTACATTAGAACATATAGCTTAGAACCTGAGTATACAAGTGACATAGATGTATTTCTTTGTTTAATGGATGAATCTTATAAAAAATATGTATACCCACTTGCCTCTATCCTTAGAGATAATGGGCTAAAAACATTAGTACAGTTAACTCCATCTAAACTATCAAATCAACTCAAATTTGCCAGTAGTAAATCTATACCTTGGGTAATAATAATTGGGGAAGATGAAATTGAAAAGGGTGTTATTCAACTTAAGGATATGGTTAATAGAGAAGCTTTCTTAATTAAGAAAGCTGATGTCATACAAAAAATCTCAAAGATAGTTTAGTATATCGATATTAATATATTAATGTTATTAACTTTGATAATAGAAGTTAAAACATTTGAGTATTTAACATATATACCCTCTAAAAGAGAGATGTATATTAAAAATTACAAAGTATATCTCACTCCTTGTGAATCCCACTTTATCAATTACCTAATATCTAATAACGGATACTGTAATATGTCTGATTTTGAGACATATATTAAAAATATTAAACATAAAAGTATAAGTAGAAAAAGTCTTGTCGTAGAAATAAATAGATTCCGGAAAAGAATAGTATATCAAACTGGATTTCCAATATTAAAAAGTAAATATGGGTATGGATATACACTCAACTATTAAACTTTCTTTTTCCATTCAGATATTTTATTTAATGCTTCAAGAGGTGTTAGACTGTCTAAATCTATCTCTTGTATGTCTCTTTCTATTTCAGAATCATTAGATAGAAATAGGGGAAATTGATATGTACTTGGCAATGTAGTGTCTTTTGTATTTAATATCTCCGCTTCCCTTATTTCGTTATCTTTAGAAAACATTTTTTCTTGTTCAAAACTTTCTAATATTTCATTTGCTCTTTTAATAACTTTTTCTGGTAATCCAGCCATTTTAGCGACATATATACCGTAACTTCTGTCTGTACCACCTTCAACTATCTTTCTTAAGAATATGACTGTACCTTCATTTAAATCTTCCTCTACTAAAACATTGTAGTTCTTTACTTTCTCTGGAATCTTTTCAGATAGTTTTAATAGCTCATGATAATGGGTTGCAAAAAGAGTTCTTGCTTTCAGATCTGTTACTAAGTACTCTGCTAATGCCCATGCAATACTTACACCATCGTATGTACTAGTTCCTCTACCAACTTCATCCAGCACGATTAAGCTATATTTACTTGCGTTATTTACTATATTTGCGGCTTCATCCATCTCTACCATAAATGTACTTCTACCACGAGAAAGATCATCTGAAGCACCAACTCTTGTAAATATCCTGTCCACTAACGAGAGCTCCATACTCTTTGCGGGAACAAAACTCCCTATTTGAGCTAAAAGTACAAGTGTTGCAACTTGTCTAATATATGTAGATTTACCTGACATATTTGGACCTGTTAATATACTCATAGAGTAATCTTTAAAATCCAAATGAGTATCATTAGAGATAAACTGTTCTTCATTAATTCTCTCAACAATGGGGTGCCTACCTGCCTCTATCTTAATTAAACCCTCCTTCTCTCCCATGTCATATATAACTGGTTTACAGTAGTCTCTCTCTATTGCTATCTTTGCGAAACCAGAGAGGATATCTATTAAACATATATATTCAGAAAGTTTCTGTAACTCTTTAATGTATTTAATTAAAGAATCTCTAAACTCTGTAAACAGCTTGTACTCAAGTTCATTTATTCTATCTTGGGCATTAAGTATAATATCCTCTTTCTGTTTTAACTCTTCTGTAATATATCTCTCACAGTTAACTAGTGTCTGTTTTCTAATATATCTATCTGGTACTTTCTCTTGATGTGTTTTAGTTACCTCTATATAGTAGCCAAACACCTTATTAAACCCTATCTTCAAACTACCTATTCCTGTTTCTTTTTTTTCATTCTCTTCAAACTCCTTTATCCAACCCTTACTATCTCCTGTTAAATTTCTCAACTCCTCTACTTCTTTGTTGTATGAAGATTTAATAACACCTCCCTCAAGAATAGTTAGAGGAGGAGCATCTACAATACATTCATCTATCTCTTTAACTAAACTATTAATTACAAAATCATATTTATCTAGCTCTTTAGATATATCTGGGATTTCTGATAGCTCATTTCTTAGGGTATTAATATTCTCTAAAGAGATTTGTAAACTTTTAATATCTCTTCCATTTGCTCTACCTAATCCTATCTTTCCAATTATCCTACTAATATCACTAACATCTGAAAGTATCTCTTTTACTTTATACATAATCTCTCTGTTATTAAAAAACATATCTACTTTCCTTAATCTTTCGTCAATATCCTTTTTCTCTATTAAAGGATTCAATATCCATGAATACAACAATCTTTTTCCCATCTGTGTAGATGTTTCATCAATAACTGAAAAAAGTGAATTAGTGAGTTCACCTGTATATGCATTGCAAACTAATTCAAGATTTCTAATTGTTGCTCTATCTAGAATCATACCTGCATTTAAATTTTTTCTCTGAGGTTTCTTAATATGAGTTGGTTCCATAAGTTGAGTATCCTCAATATGCTTTACCATCATAGCTATTGCATGGACACTTGGAGATTTAATATCTAAACCAAGAGCTTCAATATTTGAAACCTTAAAAAACTCTTTAATTACCTCCTCACAATACTTACTGTTTTGTAAACCCTTTGATATGAATTGAACTGGTAGAGTAGGAAATTTTAATTCTTTCTCATTTTCCAAAAGTAGTATCTCTACCGGATCAAATGAGGTTAATACAGAATCAATACTTTTTTGAGAATACTTACTATCTATCCAATACACCTCACCGGTAGAAATATCACCTATACAAACTCCTATCTGATTCTTCATTCTAGACAAAGAACACATGTAATTACTCTTAACAGAATCTGTATCATCTATTGTACCTGGAGTAACAATTCTAGTTACTCCTCTTTTAACAATACCTTTTGCTAATTTAGGATCTTCTAATTGGTCAATTATCACTACACAGTAACCTGCTTTAACTAATTTAGGAAGATACTGATCAATAGCCTTGTGAGGGAAGCCCGCTAAGGGAGTAGGGTTACTATTCTTATCTCTAGTAGTTAATGTTATATTTAAAACCTTAGAAGCAATCTTTGCATCTTCTCCAAAGGTTTCAAAGAAATCTCCCATTCTAAAAAGTACAACCTTATCAGGATACTGTTTCTTAAAACGAAGATACTGATCCATCATTGGTGTTTGTTTAATATCAAATTCCATTCTCTATTATACAAAAGAATACATAGTGAAAACTATACACCTAAGTAAATTATTTTTTACTTAGAATTATCTTTGCCTCCTCATCAGATACTAACTTTCTTACTTCTCTAATACTTTTAGGAATAACTGATACACCAAATACACCTTTTTGAACACAGTATTTAACCAACTCTAAGCTATTATCACACATTACAATTACCTCTTTTGAAGGAGATCTAGCTATATCACATACTGCATCAACAACCTTAAGTGAACTATTAATACCTAAATCGTATTTATGTTTAGTATCATCAAAACTGTTTCCCTGCATAACTCTAATTACTCTTGGCATATCTAATATTAATCCATCTATTTTTACATCCAATATCTCATCTGCAAGTATTACATCTGTAGGATTATCCAATATTGCATATATTCTGAATGTTGCAGTTCTCCTAAACCCACCAGCTAACAATGCTTTTTTAAACTGATTCATAGATGATGCATTCATAGGAGAGTATATTCCAACATCTATGTTCCTTCTTTTATTAATATTTCTAACTCTTCTTAATATTTTTATACTTCTACTAAGTAACTCTTTATTTGATAGATAGTGAGCTAAACCATGAACAGTATCATCAACCTCTTTGTTTTCAAAAATATTCCCCTTTGTAAGTGCTCTGAAATCTGAAACCCTTGAAGATCCGAAAGCTAAAACAACTTGATTGCCCTCTGCTAAATCTGCATATTTGCATATCTCATCTGCTATCTCTTTTGAGTATTCAACAAACTTTTTATCCTCAACATACGCAAGCATATGTCTACCGTTTTTAAGTAGTATTTTATCCATATCTACATATACTAAGCCATGTGAATTCCCAACCTCATCAAATAGTTTATCTATATCATCTATTGGGTTTAGGAATACCTTTGTAGCACAAGGAGGAAGATTCATATCATGTGGTATTTTATACTCCTCATTTACAGTCACTTCATTTTGTATATCTGTTTGCTCTTTCTCTGTTTTTAACAGATCAATGCCTGATAGTGACTCCTCTTTATATGCCTCAACTACTGGATGAGTAGGGGAGAGTGTTTGTTCTTTCTCAACATATATACTACCTGTATTACCATCTAATCTTACTAACTGACCGTTTTTAAATAGGGTAGATGCATTAGTGGCACCAACCACCGCTGGTATATCAAACTCTCTACAAAGGATTGCTG
>DAOQBQ010000042.1:0-4878 GCA_035355175.1 Candidatus Dojkabacteria bacterium | reverse complement strand
TATATATTCCTTTATCCTTCGCTTCCTTTTCATGACCTAAAATACCATCTTCTAGAGAATCTATAATGTCAACCTCCTCTTTATTTAACTCCATATGCCCATCATCCAACTTTGTTGCACTCAACAAAGTATTTATAAGGGCTATCTCTCTCCCGATATTTTCCCCTATAATATCCATATATCCATCATATTTACCCAATGTTGTCGTATTACTGATTTTGTTCTTTTCAAAAAGCTTCAGCATTAATTCATAGTAGTTCCTAATTATTGTCATTGGGGTTCTTAATTCATGACCCATTATATCTACCATGTCATGTTCTCTTCTTCTTGCATCGTTTAATTGATTAACCTTTATTTTAAGATCTTTTGTTTGTTCTGCGACTTTAATTTTCAACACATCATTAAACCCTTGGACTTCTTTATAAAGGATTGCCCTCCCCATTGCTACACTTGCATTTGCAATGATATCCTCTAAAAAGTTCATATCTTCGACTGAGAATGGATTAGAATCTTTTTTCTTACCAATGACTAATATTCCATTTAATTGAACTTTCCTGTTCAACGGCAAAATCACAGATATCTTTTCATCCTCCATACACCTTATTATTCTTTCTAATCTGTTTTTTGAATCTTTAATATTCTTCTCTTCCAGTTTTTTTACCTCATCTAAGACCATAACAGGGTCTTCTCCTATATCTTTCCAATAGTTAATTACCTGAAGTAAATCTCTAACACCCTTTAACTCAAACCCTATTAATTTTCTATAAAGAATTTTACTATTATTCTTATCAAAGATTATAACCCCAGCTCTTTCTAAGTTTAGGAATTTCTTAACTGTATTAACTACATATACAGCAATTTTGTCCATATCTAACTCTGTACTTGTTGATTTAAGAAATTTACTCAATACCTCAGCAGGATGAAATTGAATATATACAAATTTTTCTTCTATTAATTTACTAATATAGCTACTTAACTTAAGATAAAGGAATGCATATATTGGACCCACTAAAAAGGATATTAATATTGACTTGGTAGTGAATACTCCACCAAGGAATGAATTCGCTATCCAACTGAATAGAAAGTATCCTAGTATTGTAAAGATACTTAATGATATAAAAAATAGAATCTTACCTAGTAAAAATCTTATACCCAAGAATCTATGTCTTACTATTGAAACAGATGTAAAACCAACAAAGATAATTAAGAAAGCAGGACCATAATTAGATAGAAAGAACACCTTAAAAAATATTGGAAGTATCAAATTTGTAATTAGAGCACCTATTGCAGTTAGTACTACACCCAAAAGTAGATATTGTAATTTGTAATTGGACTTTCTCTATACCCTTTGCTTTCTTGTATTTCTTTATCAACAGGTATACAAAGAGAAAAAAGAATGTTAAGAAATGTAATACATATATCAAAATGCATGAACCAAAATCAATACTTGAATAATCATTCTCTATTATGACCTCCTTTACTATATACTTTGTAAAGGCCAATAATACAACAACTACAGTAGAAACAAGAGAGATGATCCTCCACTTTTTAGAAATAACAGAATCCGATTCTGGATAAACGGAGGCAAATAGAAACAAAGCCCAAACTAAAATAGAAGTTGATACAAATATTAACCTATTAGAAAGTAAAACAAACCAATACTCAGAGGGAGTATTGGAAAAGTAATTTGAGAAAATCCAAAATATTACACAAATAATGAATAGGAGAAAATATATATTTGTTCTAGACTTTCTGTCCGACCGAAGTGCAGAGTAGCCAAAAAAAACAAGAACAATACTTAATAATATAAAGAAAAACACTCCCATATATCTTCTTAATCTATAGAATTAGTATACTTATACTCCAGTATACCATTCAAAGCCTTGGACAGCACCACCCCTTAAGAACTTTGCTATATCTTCGCTAGATCCTTTCTTCTCAGCATTGCTAATTGCTTGTTCTATATTTATAAGAACGGGTGTGGATTCAGAACCAAGATATTTTACAGATGGACCTATTTTTGGTAAATCAAAGTTAAACATAAAACCATTAAGGAGTTTAACAACTGAGTTATCCGTTGTTGCAAGCCACTCTTCTATATTATTTGCCCTACTATATTGTGCAGCTACTCTAAGTAAACCAATAGAAACAGTTGCAGGAACATATGGGTCTTTTATTTTCGCAAACTGTGATAACTCTGCTTTAATACTTTCTGCTTTCTCTTGCCACTGTGAATCTATTTTAATATCTTCTTCAATTAGGGTTGGGAGATGAAAAAATGTTGACCCAAATTTCTCATCACTTATAATAATTCTTACAGAACCGACATAACCAATTCTTGTTTTTGCTACAAATTGTGCAGATTGCCAATGATATTTATCTAAATATAACTGTTCTCCACCGTTAAATCTTAACAACAAACCTTCTTTAATAAACTTTTCGAATAACCCATCATTCAAATTATCATATAACAAACCAATACCATTCTCCTCAACCACATCTTTTGCTTCTAAATCAACCCTTGCAAAAGGTATTCCCTGAAGATATCCCTCTCTAATATATCTGTCGGTAACAACATTTAATCTCCCTATTTTCTCCTCTGGAGTAGTTGCTAGGCCTACACATACCTCGTTCTCTCCGATTTCTTTCTCTTGTATTATAAATTCTGACTTATTCATTACAATATTACTTTATAACATTTTTTGCATGGTGTCCTCTACTCTTTTACTTCTTTCTCTAATTACAGACAATGTTCTTAAAAGCAAAGGGATTTTACTTACAACAGAGGGATTGCTTCTTCTGACCTCACTTGGGATATCAACCATTATTACATCCTTTATATCTTCTCCTGCAATTATTCTTCTCATAGACTCAACCATTAGAGCACTTAATACTGTTGATGTTGTACCTAATTGATATGTCCTTCCATCCTTAGAATCTCTACTAATTAATTCATTAAGTTGTTCTACTGGAACCCTAAGTGGAGGAATTGGGCCTGTGAATGCATCATAAACATAATCAAGAAACTGGGCACTTGATATTAACCCCTCTTTATATACCTCTTTTACTTGATTAAAGACATCTATTTTATCCTCTGTTAACTCTCCCCGAAGTGGTTTAATATCCTCTTTATCATATCTATACACTGCAATCATAGCAGTACCTGCTAAATCATATCCTACCAATACTGGTTTCTTTTCAATTGAAGCCCATTTGTGCAATTCATAGACCATATCTAAAGCTCTAATATCTACACCATCTACAACTATATCTGACTGAGCAATATACTCTCTTGCATTCTTGAAAGTTACACCACAATCAACACTATTTACATTGATAAAGGGATTAATTAATTTCAAATTTTGTGCAGTCATATCTGCTTTATTCTTTCCAACCTGATTAACTGTATACTGTTGCCTTGAAAGATTATCAACAGCCACAACATCAGGATCCATTACTGTAATGTTTTCCGCTCCCGATCTTACTGCCATCATAGCAATAGGGTTACCAACACTACCTACTCCAGCTACTAATATCCTAGAAGTTCTGAATTTCTCTTGAATTTCTGGATCAATAAATCTTTGAGATGAAGCTGTTAATTGAGTATAAAACTCCTCTTTTGATAAAGAGATAGCACTAGTCTGTCCAGAATTAACCTCATTGCTGATGGGCTCTTTTTCCATTTGTTAGATTGTTAAATTAATCTTAAAACAGTGATATTCTATCATTGTAAGAGGTATTTAACAAGCCCATAGTATTTGCACTACTTACCAAACTCCCATATCAAGAATCTTCTAACCTCTAGGGGCTCACCTAATTTTGATATTGATTCATCTAATAGATTTTGCATACTCTTAGATTCATCCTTAAACCATTTCTGTTGTAGTAAACATTTCTCTTCATAGAACTTCTGTAATTTCCCCTCTATTATCTTTCCTGCTATCTCAGCTGGCTTGCCATCTGCTTCTACCTCTTTTTGGAATATACCTTTTATTTCATCAAGTTTCTCCTGTGGTATTAAATCTTTAGAAATATATACAGGTTTCATTGCAGCTATCTGTAAAGCCAACTCATGTACAAAGGCTCTGAAGTCTTCATTTCTTGCTACGAAATCTGTCTTACATGTAACCTCAACCAGTGATACTAATTTCTGCTCTTTACCGTGTACATAGGTCTCTATAATACCCTCTCCTACACTGCAACACTCCTCCTCAATAGGCTCATCCCAACCTCTCTCTTTAATTAGAGCTACCGCTTTCTCAAAATCTTTCTCACTCTCCTCAAAAGCTAATTTACAGTGCCCTATCTTTGCACCTGTAAGATTATGTAATCTATTTATTACATCACTCCTACTATTGATATACTCAATTGCCTTCTGCATATCTCCATTTGACTTAGTTAAAGCCTCTTTACAAAGACCCATCCCTGCAGATGTCTTAGCTCTAAGTAATTTTATATCCTCTATAGATATACCCATGAAAGTATAAAAACAAAATTATTTAATTGCCTTTAATATCTCCTCTACAGCTTTCTCACCTACTCCATTTACTGTTAGTAGTTCCTCTTTACTCTTACCAGCTAGGTCGTCTACTGTATTTAAGCCAGCACCCTTTAGTGCTTTCTCTATTCTAGCTGATAGACCTAAATCTTCAACCTTCTTAGAGTTATTCTCTGCTTTAACCGCCTCTGCAGCAGCAAAATCCTCATCTAAGTTTTTCTCTTTCTTTAATACTCTAACAACCCCTGTTGTAGCAGTAGATACCTTACCTTCTCTCATTGCTTTCATTCTTAATCTCTCCTCTTCTTCCATTTTTTCTTCTCTTTCTCTCTCCTGTTCAAATCTCAACTTCATACTCTCTAAGTTTGCCTCGTGGTTTT
>DAOQBQ010000041.1:0-4891 GCA_035355175.1 Candidatus Dojkabacteria bacterium | reverse complement strand
CTATGTTAATTAAGGGATTTTAGGTATAATGCGAAGTAATATATCTAAGTTATATTGCATTTTATCTTGTTAGAGGTTTGTACACCAAAAGAGTGTGAGTCAAGAAATAACGAGGCCTTTACTGAAAGGAATGCGCATCATCTTAAACAGGAGCTAAATGATTTAGTTCAGTACAAAATAGATACTGCAAGTAAAGAGTGGTATAGGAGTATATATATTGGATACTTAATTGACATTGATACTCTTTCTGGTAATGGAAATATAAAAGGTATTGATAAAATTCCTCAGGGTTTTATATCTGAGCTATTCTTTCTTAATGCGTGTCAACAGATTGGTATAGAGTGTGAACCTTCAAGAGGGGATGATGATATTATAGGTATAGATTTTAGGATTAAAGATAATAAAGAGACTAGATTTTTTGATATATGTATTAATTCTAATAAAAATTTCTTAGATGAAAATCTCATAGAGGGTCGTTTTCCTGTTCTTTTTGTTCCTTGGAGGAATAGAGATTGGGGTATGTCATATGCAGAAGCTTATGTAAGATATGGATGTTTTAATGGGAGGAGATTCTTAGAGAGAACTGTTCAAAAGAATGAAGAGATACTTTTTAAGTTAGAAGAGGATAGAAAAAGGAAAATGTATCCAACTGTGTATAGTAAAAAGAATGAGATATTGTACTTTCCCCAAGCAGATACTCAGTATTACAATAACTTCAAGGGTACACTATCACTTTTGAAAAGGAGCTTATCTAAGAGTTAATCCTCTATTCCCATCTGTTGTTTAGCATATGCAGTAAGGTTCTTTCTTTTAGACCATACTCTTTCTGTTTCAGTGAGTAGCTTTTTTCTTAATCTAATATTTTTTGGAGTAATCTCTATTAATTCATCTTCATTAATAAAGGAAAGAGCGTATTCTATAGTAAGCTGTACTGTTGGTTTTAGGTTTACTAATGTTAATTCACTTCTTAACATTCTAACATTAGTTTTATGTCTTGCTTTACATGGGTTAACTACTAGATCTTGTTCATGATTGTTAATACCAATTATCATTCCTTCATATACCTGTTCCGAGGGTCCTACAAAGAGTTGGCCTCTGTCTTGTATTGTAGTTAATGAGAAGCCTAATGTAGTACCACTATCTTGTGATATTATTACTCCTTTTCTAAAGAGTGGGGGTTGTGGTATGTATGGTACATAATCTATTACAAAGCTGTTAGTTACAGCTGTACCTTTTGTTGCATTCATTAATACTCTGTGTAAACCTATTAAATTTCTAGTAAGTATCCTGTATGTAAACCTTGTTTGTAATCCTTCTGATTCAATATTTACTAACTCTCCTTTTCTTCCACTTACCTCTTCGGTTACAATACTTAAATACTCGGTTGGACAGTCTATTACTAACTCTTCAATTGGTTCAAACTGTTTTCCGTCTTTTTCAATTAATACGACCTCAGGTTTTCCTAATTGGAATTCATAACCCTCTCTTCTAAGCTGTTCTACTAATATTGCTAACTGTAACTCTCCTCTTCCTGCAACGGAGTAGGATGAGCCAGATACTTTTGAGATTTGTAAGCTAATATTTAAATCTTTCTCTTGTTCTAATCTTTGTTCTAACTGTTTAGCAGTAACGAACTTTCCTTCTTTACCTGATAGAGGGGATGTATTCGCTTCAAATCTTACTTTTACTGCAGGTGGTGTAATATGTATATTCTCAAGTGGTTGTGGTGTATCTAGGGCACACAGTGTTGCCCCTATGGCTGTAGAATCTATTCCTGCTATTGCTACTATCTCTCCTGCTTGAGCACTATCTATACTTACCCATTGTAATCCCTCTTTAACAAAGAGTTCTCTTACTCTCCCCTGTATTTTATTCTCTTTATCCAAGAGTATTACAGGGTCATTTCTTTTAACTTCTCCTCTGTTAATTTTACCAATTAAATATCTTCCTAGGTGGGCATCATACTCTAGTGATGTAATTTGCATTTGGAAGGGTTCTGTTTCACTACCTTGTGGTGCTGGAGCGTATTCAATTATTTCATCAAGTAGTAAGGATATATCTCCTTGTGCAGTAAGTAGATCTTGTGGTAACTCTTTAAATACTTTTCCTTCTCTTGCTATAGCGTAAAATACTGGGAAGTCTAACTGCTCCATATCTGTAGCTAATGTTAAGAATAGGTCTTGGACTTTCTCTAATGTTTTTTTAACATTGGCTAATTTCTTATCTATTTTGTTTACTACAACTATTGGTTTTAACCCTATTTCTAGTGCTTTTTTAAGTACAAATTTTGTTTGAGGCATTACTCCTTCTTGAGCATCTACTAGTAGTAAGCAGGAATCTGCCATATTTAGGGTTCTTTCTACCTCTCCTCCGAAGTCTGAGTGTCCTGGTGTATCAATTATATTTATCTTATACCCTTTGTATCTTACAGATATATTTTTAGCTTTAATGGTAATACCTTTCTCTTTTTCTAAGTCTCCACTGTCTAGTATCTGTGTTTGTGACATCTCATCCTCATTTTCTCTAAAGAGGTGTGTTTGTTTCATAAAGGCATCTACTAGCGTTGTTTTACCATGGTCTACATGGGCAATTATTGCAATATTTCTTATATTTTCTTTATTTATATGAATATTATCCATAACAAATGGATATTCTATCACAAAGTAAGGGTTTTACCTATTCAATAGGTTTGATCCAAGGGTAGGTATCTTCTATTTGTATTATTTCGTCATGGTAGTACATAAAATCTGGGTTATATCCCCGCCTCCAAAGGGTGTAGATCAAAAAGATTAGAAATATTGAGATTACAAATAGTATTGGAAACAAAAGCAAATATTTTTTAGTTAATTTTTTCTTTTTGAAATAATTGAAACAAGAGAAAATTATTAGAGATTTTAAGTCAATTATTACAAGAGGTGTAAGTAGAATAATGAGGCGAAATATATTTGTTGAGAATATTTGAGGTATATCAAGATTAAAAAGTACTATATATGCTATTAATCCAGATATATAAACAATATTTATTACTATAAAAAATTTTTGAATTGAGAATCTATTCTTTCTTGCTAGTTTGAGTAGTATGATGAGTAAAATGATCGCTACTGCTAGATATACAATCATAGAATACTCTTGTACTACTATAGATTGTAAGACAAGCTCTGGCATAATTGCCGATTCCATGTTTTTACTAATTAATATTTATATATGAGTAAACTGTTAGGAACGCAAGGAAGAATACTATACTAATTGCTAATGATATTAGTAACATTATTCTAAATTTTTTCTTAAAGAGTAGAGAGTATATGAATAGTAGAGTGGAGTATACGATGTATATTCCCAAGAGTATTACTGCTATTGAGGATATCTTATCTAACATTGAGATAATACTTTCGTATGTTTTATCAGAGAGTATTTCTTCTAATTTTGATAGCTGTTTATTAATAAAGTTATATACAGGTGAATATATTATTGATGTAATACTGTTTTGGAGTACAAAGCTGTGTATTTTTTCTAACATACTTTATTGTATTCATATCTAGTATTAAATGCAAATATACAGAGCTGTTTAACTAGAATAAACAATTGACAAAGTTTGTGTTTACAGTATAATTGAACAATAAATTTATCTTCTTGATTATGAAAGTAGTAAGGAAAGCAGATAAAGAGAAGAGTATGCTAAGAGAGTCAATATCATTTTCCAAAGATAGTTGCTGTCCACAAAGGGCTTAGGATATGTATTTGAATAAAAAGAAACTGTCTTTTTAACTTCATCTTTAGAAATATGAAGTGGAGTATATTTATTATCAAAGTTTTCAATAAAGAGAAAGTATTGCTATTTAGTACAAAGAATTCATCTGTGGTCGTGTTAGATAAACAAGAGTATGACATAGTTGATAATGCTATTAAAGAAAACATAAAAATTCCAAAGGATTTTAAGGAACTTCTAGATAACGATTTATTGATTAGAAAAGAAATTGATGAGAAGGAATTATTTCTTAAAGATTTGGATAAGTGTTTGAAGGAAAATAAACATTTTACTGTTCATATTCTTCCTACTACGGGATGTAATTTTAATTGTCCATACTGCTATCAATCTGGAATAGAAAGAAACTTTTTTTTGAACGATGAGATTTTGGAAAAGATATTAAAATATATCAAAGGATATTTAAAAGGAAAAGATATTAATGAAGCTACTTTGGTGATTCATGGGGGTGAACCAACTGTAAATTGGAATCCTGTTACAAAATTACTCCCAAAAATAGATTTAATATTTAAAAAGTATGGGATTAAATACAGGACTCAAATAGTTTCAAATGGTTTTAATCTTACAAAAGAGAAAGCAGATCTGTTATCTAAATATAACTGGCGGAGGTTTCAAGTAACATTAGATGGTCCGCCAGAGTCTCATAATAAAAGGAGGATATTAAAGAATGGAGGAGAAACTTTTGATAAGATAATCCAAAATATAAAGTATATACTTGATAATAATAAGATTGAGAAGGTTAGTTTAAGAATTAATTATGATAAAGGGAATGTTGATAAGGTTCCAGAATTTTTAGAGTATGTAGCTAAGAATTTTGATAAAGATAGAATAATATTATCTCTTGGGTTTATATCTAAAACTGTTGATGATACTGATGCCAACAAATATGTTTCAAAATATGGGATTAAGAAAGGGGAGATATCAAAATACTATCTTCCTTTGTATGAGAAAGCTGTTGAGTTAGGTTTCCAGATGTCTGATCTTTTTATGCTCACTGGTATGTGTACATCAAAGCTTGATAATGCTCTAGTTATATCCTCAAATGGAGATATATTCAAGTGTTTAAGTGGGGTTGGAAGAGATGATTTTATTGAAGGAAATGTAAATTCTGATCAATATGATTTACCA
>DAOQBQ010000040.1:0-5168 GCA_035355175.1 Candidatus Dojkabacteria bacterium | reverse complement strand
GAATCTCCAGTTTGGTTAAAATCACTACTAATTAAATCTAGTATGAGGCCTATTAATAACATTGTAGATATAACTAACTACCTATCCTTAATTACAGCACAACCTCTACATGCATTCGATTATGATAAGGTTGTATCAAAAGATCCAAATGCAAAGGATCGAGCATACATTACAGTAAGATTGGCTAAAGATTCGGAGAGTATTCACACCCTTGATGGAAATACTGTAAAACTTACAAACAACAATTTGGTAATTGCAGATTCCACTAATCCAATAGCCATTGCAGGTGTAATAGGGGGATATGATACTCAGGTAGATAGTGGTACAAAGAGAGTAATAATTGAAAGTGCTAATTTCAACAAATTTAGTATTAGAAAAACCTCTATGGAGTTAGGAATATTTACTGACTCTGTGACAAGATATACAAAAGGACAAAGCCCACAGTTATGCTTACCAATACTACTTAAGGCCATTGATTTAATACAAGAGTTTGCTAAAGGACAAATTACCTCAAATATTAAAGATATATATCCAGAGCCAGCTGCCCCTAAGAGCATATCTTTATCTATCTCTAAATTAAATACCCACTTAGGAACAACACTTGGGAAAGAGGATATAAAAAAAATACTTCTTAATCTTGAATACAATATTACAAATGAAAATGAAGAGTATCTTACTGTATTACCCCCAATATTTAGAACGGATATTTTCATACCAGAAGATATATTTGAAGATTTAGGAAGGATATATGGATATGAAAATATTATATTAAGATTGCCTACTAGAGATACGAAAGCTGTTAACAAAAATATGAGTATACATATTAAATCTAAGATTCGTTCTATACTTTCTAACTCTGGTTGTAATGAGATAGATACATATAGTTTTACAAGTAAGGAAAATATACTAAATTCAAAACAGGATCCTAACATTGCATACCATATTAAAAACTCCCTGTCTCCAGATTTAGAATTTATGAGAACCTCATTACTTACCTCCCTATTAGAGAAAGCTAAATACAATATTCAAAAGAATGTATCTCCATTTTGTATATATGAATTTAATATACCTCATCAGAAGGGTTATACAGATAACTTTGAATTACCTAAAGAAGATTGGCATTTATCTATACTCTTTTCCTCAAAAGAAAATATTATCGATGGGAATCCTTACTATCAAATAAAGAGGTATTTCGAGAAAGTATTAGACGGTATAAATGTATCTTCTCTTTCGTATGAATTAATCTCTGATTCATCTGAATTAGATTTACCTTTATGGATAAAGAATATACTACTCTCTTTTAATAAAAATGGTGCAGCCTTAATTAAAGATGTAAGTGGCAAAATAGTTGGTGTAATTGGTGATATTGATAATGATGTTAAAAGTAATTTTAAACTTCCACAGTATACTTGTGCCTGTGAAATTAATTTAGATGATTTAATTAAATTAATTAATCAGGATAAAAAGAGTATATTTGAATCAAAATATCCTACAATAACTCAAGATTTATGTTTAACAGTATCAACATCTACAAAGTATTCTGATTTACAAGAAACTGTTTCAAAGGTCATTAATACTAAAGATAGAATAGGGAGTATTAAATGTTTAGATATATATCAAAAAGATAATACATCTAAAAATATCACTCTTAGAATATCTATTGAACATAAAGATAAGACACTGAGTGATGATGAGTTTAAAAAGATAGTTGAGAGAGTAGAGGAGAAAGTAAAGGAGTATAAGTAGTTAAGACTTATCTCTAACACCTCTCACATTGTTAGGAGGTGGAACAATAGAAACTTCATCTGCTTCAACTTTGAATGTTACTGACTTACTCCCTATTTTCCCATAGTTATCCTTAGCAGTAATTGTTAATGTATGATTACCTATAGCTAAAGTAGACAGGTTCTTACTTCCAGTAAAACTAGAACCACTAAGTGTAACTCCTGTCACTGGTATTGAATCTATACTAACTGTAAATTCATTAATTGTTTGAAGCTGTCTTGTAGTTCCTGTAATACTCATTGTCTGACTCTGTTTAAATACAGCCCCATCTGCTGGAGAGGATATTTCAACTATTGGCGCATTATCAGGACCTAATGGCAAAGGACACTCTGCTGTTGCTGGTTCTGTAAATGTATATATTGGATTCTGCATAAGTGTTTGTTCATAGGTAGCCTGTTGTAACTTATTTTCAATCTTAAAACTCATTACAATTTTTGATTCTAATAGTCCATATTTCTCTGCAAGAGAGTAGTTACTTGCTATCATACCGTTTGCTTTACACACATTCACACCCTTTCTATTATCTATCTGAGGTGCTCTTCCAGATATATACACGGTCGCTTCTTTTGCACAATCAACCCCTTCTGCAGGTATTCCACCGGTATCTGTACAAACTACTGCAGATACTATACCTGCAGGCCTAGTGTATAGTTCAACAGGATATCTATCAGCCAATCTATTTGTTATTGCATAGGCCATTGGAAGAGGCAATGAGACACCCCATGCTCCTGGTACAACTGTGTTATCGTTATTACCAGCCCATACACCTACCACAAGATTTTTATGATACATAACTGCAGTCAAATCTTTTGGTCCATCTGTTGTTCCTGTTTTAAAACATACATTACTACCCTTAACCCTTGAGTACCCTGTACCTATTCTATCTCCATGACCACCTAAGTCACACAATATGTAGTTTAATAAATATATTTCTTTCTCATCTATTACCTGTTTACCTTGATCAAATACTGCCTCTTTCAAAACATTACCCTTAGAATCTTCAACCTTTAAAATGGACACAGTTTCATTCCTAACTCCTTCATTTGCAAATACCCCAAATGCAGCGGTATGTTCAAGTAGTTTCATTTCACCAGCACCAAGTGCCAAAGACAAACCGTAATCAGCCTTGTTCTTTAGTGTTGTAATACCCAACTTCTCAGTAACTTGTAAAAATGCATCTATACCAACCATCTGAAGTGTATATACAGATGAAAGATTTCTAGATTTACCCAAATTTTTTCTAGCTGTGCCTATACCTTCAAAACCCATATCCCAGTTATTAGGAGCGTACTTACCAAACGACATCCTAATATCAGGGGCTAGTGTACCTGGAGAGTAACCTCTTCCAAAACCAGCTAGATACACATACGGTTTCGCAGAAGAACCCACCTGTCTGTTACTAGTAGTAATATTAACATTACCATCTACCTTAGGATCCTCTGTATTCCAGTAATCAACAGATCCTACCATTGCTAATACCTCTCCCGTATTTGGATTCATTACTACTGCTGCACCATTATGTACTTTAAATGGTAAGCCATTTTTGTTGATTGCTTTAACTACTTCGTCCTGTGCTATTTCTTGGATAGAGTAGTCCAAAGTTGTAGTAACCTTTAAACCCCCTCTCTCAACCCTATCAACACCAAACTCTGATTCAAGTAGTTGTTTGATATAGAAGACAAAGTGAGGTGCCTTAATATCTATCTTCTTAGATGTATATACAAGCTCTTGCTCTTTCGCTTGGTCTATTTCTTCCTCTGTAACACCAGTTAAGTTTTTATGCTTTAACATTTGATCCAATACATATGTCTGACGGACTTTTGCTAATTCAGGATTAGTTCCAAAAAGAGGAGAGTAGCTTCCTGGACTTTGGATAAGTCCTGCAATTAAAGCACTTTCTGCTAAGGTTAAATCTTTTACATCTTTACCAAAGTAAGCTTTAGCAGCCGCTTGAAAACCATAATTAACCCCTCCCAAAGGTATCTCATTCATATACATCTGCAAAATCTCATCCTTAGTTAGTGTTTGTTCAACCTGCATTGTAATTAATATCTCTTTAATCTTTCTAGAGTACTTCTGTTCATACGCCTCATCACCCAAAATATCATATAGAAGTGTAGTCTTAATCAACTGTTGAGTTATTGTACTTGCACCTCTTACAACCTCTCCATGTGTTAGATTCTGATATACTGCCTTAGCTATTCCAGCGTAATCTAAACCCTTATGTTGATAAAATTCGATATCTTCTGCCGCAAGTACCGCCCATCTTGTATACTCTGGTATATCTTCTATTGCAACAAACTCTCTGTTTTGATTACCGTATACTGTATAAAGCAGGGTTCCATTCCTATCATATATCTTGGTACTTTGATCAGATGTTCTCTCAACTAATTGATCAGGGGCGGGGAGGGATCCTTGAAGATTTTTAAGATATACACCAGCCACTATTAAACCTGTACAACCAAGAAAGAATAGTACACCAACACAAATATACAAGAATTTTCTAAACTTCTTGTTCTTCATTTTACTTGAGAATATACTTGAGATACTCTGCTTTTTATTACCTTTCTTTTTGAAATTTCTACTGTTATACATCTTCATCCTGTTATAGCTTGTTAAAGATGTAGGCCTATGAGTATAACTCCTTCTGTTCCCATACTTCTTTGATTTTGCAACTGACATACTATATTTCATATTGTATTTGTCTTTCTAATATATATTATTTACTTTCAATATTCAACTGCAGTAGGTAGGTGGTATAATCAGAAATGGAAAGTAAAATATTATCAAAACAACCTTACAAAGGCACAGATGACTGGTACCCAAAAGATATGTTTTTAAGAAACTATCTTTTTAATACCTGGAGTAAAATAGCAAAGAGATACGGCTATGAAGAGTATGATACACCAATAATTGAGGATGCCAATCTTTATAAAGTAAAATCTGGAGAAGATTTAGCAAATAACCAACTGTATAGCTTTGTTGATAAAGGAGGTAGAGAGATAGCATTAAGACCAGAGATGACCCCATCTTTAGCAAGAATAATCGCTAACAAAAAAAATGAACTTACATTTCCACTTAGATGGTTTAATATCGGTAGATACTATAGATACGAAAAACCACAGAAGGGAAGAAAAAGAGAGTTTTTTCAATTAAATATTGATATATTGGGGGTACCAACAATAGATGCTGAATTAGAAATTATTCAGTTTGTTATGGATGTAATGAAAGAGCTTAAGGCACCTAAAGATACCTATGAATTGAGAATAAATAACAGGTATCTCTTAGAGTATCTTTTTACGAATATACTTGATGTAGATGAATCTATTAAACCAAAATTGGCAAGAGCAACTTGAAGCCAAAGGTTGACTCATTGGTTGGAA
>DAOQBQ010000039.1:0-5191 GCA_035355175.1 Candidatus Dojkabacteria bacterium | reverse complement strand
CGGGAAAGACACTGGGAAACAGGGTTTAGTTATGGCTGTAGATATAAAAAATAGAAAGGTTGTAGTAGAGGGATTAAATATGTATAAAAAGCATGTGAAGGGTGATGGTAAGAAGAAAACATCTGAGATACTTAATATTGTAAAACCAATGGATGTATCTAAAGTAATGTTAATATGCCCAAGTTGCGGGAAAGCAGTTAGAGTAAGTATAAAAAGAGAGGGAGATAAAGTAGAGAGAGTTTGTAAGAAGTGTAACAAGGTAATAGAAATTATTGAAAAGAAAGAGGTAGTTAAAGAAGAAAAGAAGAGTACAAAGAATAAAGAAAGTAAAACAGTAAAAAAGAGTACTAAGAAAGTAGTAAATAAATCTAAAACTAAGAAAGAGTAATGGCAAGATTAAGAGACGAATACAACAAAAGTATTAGAAAAGACCTAATGAAAGAATTAGGATACTCTAATGTAATGGAGGCACCTACTCTTAAGAAGATTGTAATTAATGTTGGAGCTGGTGCTGCACTTACGGAGGCAGATGCCATGGAAGATATTGTTGATATTGTAACTAAGATATCGGGTCAGAAGCCAGTTGTAAATAAAGCAAGAAAAGCAGTATCTGCATTTAAGGTAAGAGAGGGAATGGAGATAGGGGTATCTGTTACATTAAGGGGTAATAGGATGTGGGAGTTCTTTGATAAGTTAGTAAATATTGTATTACCTAGAACCAAAGATTTTAGAGGTCTTAATGTTACTGCATTTGATGGTTCTGGTAACTACTCAGTTGGTATTGAGGATCATACAGTTTTTCCTGAGATAGATGCTAACAATATAAGAAAGATCAGAAGTTTAGAAGTTACTATTGTAACAAGTGCTAAAGATGATAAAAGTGGTAAAGCGTTTTTAGATAAATTTGGTTTTCCTTTTAAGAAAGATGTCAACAGAAGCTAAGGAGTACAAAGCAAGACAATTAAAGAAAAAGAGTAAGTTTAAGAGTAGAGTGTATAACAGATGTGAGTTATGTGGTAGATCTAGAGCATACTTAAGACACTACGGTATATGTAGAATATGTTTTAGAAAGTTAGCAAGTAAGGGTGAAATCCCTGGTGTAAAGAAATCTATTTGGTAATTTAATATATATAAAAATGAACGATTTAACAGCTGATTTACTAGCAAGAATACAAAATGGAATAGAGAGAAAAAAAGAAACAGTGTTAGTACCTAATACTAAGATGAATATTGAGGTATTAAAGGTATTAGAGATGGAGGAGATGATAGTTGGACATGAAAAAACAGATGAGGGTGTTACTGTTGAACTTATGTATGATGGGAAAGAGCCTGTTATCACGACACTTAAGAGAGTGAGTAAACCAGGACAAAGAATATATATTGCTAGTAAGGATATTACACCTGTAATGAATGGAAGAGGTATATCTATAATCTCTACATCAAAAGGTTTAATGTCTGGTGCTATGGCTAAGAGTAAGAAGCTTGGTGGTGAGTTAATATGTAAAGTTTGGTAATTAAATGTCTAGAATAGGATTAAATCCAATAACAATTGAAGAGGGAATTGAGGTTAGTGTAGATAAGGGTACTGTTTTAGTATCTGGTAATGGGAAAGAAATAAGAATTGTATTACCAGAAGTACTGAGTGTAAAAATAGATGGTAACCAGTTAACAGTAACTAGATCAAACGAAGAGAAACAAAGTAAATCTATACATGGTACTGTTAGAATGTTAATATACAACGCAATATACGGTATAAAACACGGTTATGAAAAGAAATTAGAGCTAGTAGGGGTAGGATATAGAGCGAGAATGGAAGGAAATACTTTAGTTATGAGTTTAGGATGGAATCACCCTATCAAGGTAGAAAGTCCTGAAGGTATTACAATAGAGGTACCTGAGGAGACTAAGATTACTTTAAAGGGGTATGATAAACAGAAATTAGGAGAGTTTGCTACTAAGATAAGAGCAATTAGAAAACCAGAACCTTACAAAGGTAAGGGTATTAGATATGAGGGTGAATATGTTCGAAGAAAGAGTTCTAAATCAGGTGTAACAGCATAATAAATATGAATAAAAAAGATAAAAGAGAAAAAAGAAAATTACATATTAAGAAAAAGGTTAGTGGCACATCTGCTAAGCCAAGGGTATTTGTTTTTAAAAGTAACAAGTACTTCTATGCTGGTTTAGCCGATGATGATAAACAGGTAGTTTTAATGAGTAAGATGTGTAAGAAAAAATCAGATGATATTAAGACAATGGGTAAAAAGTTTGCTACCGATTTTAAGAAAAAGAAGTTAGAGGTAGCAGTATTTGATAGGAGTGGATATAGATATCACGGTTTAATATCTATATTCGCAGATGAATTAAGAAGTAATGGAATTAAGATTTAGTTTAAATATATAAATGGCAGAACACTTTACAGAGAAAAAAGAAAGATCATATGATAAGAAGACCGTATCTATAAGAAGGGTCGCTAAGGTTACTAAAGGTGGAAAGAGATTACGATTTAGTGCGATGGTTGTTGTAGGAGATCATAATGGTTCTGTTGGTGTTGCATTGGGTAGAGGTGTAGATACTAAAAGTGCGGTAGAGAAGGGAGAGAGAATTGCCACTAAGAAATTAACTAGAATACAGTTGGCAGGAGACACAATTCCTCATGAGGTTGTATTTAAAAAGGGTGCTGCTAGAATAATTCTGAGACCTGCTAGACCAGGTACCGGTGTTATCGCTGGTTCATCTGTAAGAACAGTATTAGAGTTATGTGGTATTGATAATGTATACGGTAAATTAATGGGTACAAGTGATGCTATTGCTTCTGCATACGCTACATTTGAAGCATTAAAGAGTTTAAGAAACAAAAGAGTATTAGAGAGAATGAAGAATATGAGAGATAGAGTTGAATTAAAGAAAGAAACAGATAAAGAGAGAAAGATAAGAGAAGAGAAAAGAAGAGCTAAAAAGAAAGCTGAGGAAAAAGAAAGTGGTAGAGATGAAAAAAGAGATTTTAGAAGAAGAGATAATAGAAATAAAGTAAGTAAGAAGTAATTATGTATTTAGAAAGTATTCCTGTAAGGAAAAATAGAAAAAAGAATAGTAAGAGATTAGGTCGAGGATACGGTTCTGGTGTTGGTGGTCATACATCAACAAGAGGTTCAAAGGGACAGAAATCAAGGTCAGGACATAAATCTTTGGTGTTTTTTGAAGGTGGTAATGTACCTTTTTATAGAAGGATGCCTAAGTTTGCTGGTTTTAAGAGGAGTAAGAAGGTAGAGGCAACAGCAATCAATTTGGATGTAATTGAGAAGAATTTTAAAGATGGAGATACTGTGTCTTTAGAAACTCTAAAAAAGAAAGCATTAATTGCCCAAGGAACAGTATCTGTTAAGATATTGGGAGATGGAGATATAACGAAGAAAATTACAATAAGTAATCTTCCTGCATCTGAGAGTGCAAAAGAGAAAATTCAAAAGGCAGGGGGTTCTATTAAGTAACCTCTAAAACAATGAACAAATATATTGATATAGTTAAGAGAATCCTAAATACTCCGGAGATTAGAAAAAAGATAATATTCTCCTTAATCATACTTTTTGCATACAGATTTTTAGCAGCTATTCCTGTAGCTGGTATTCCTGCAGATGCAATTACAAAACTTTTTGAGGGTAGTAATTTTGGAGATTTACTTTCAACTGTTTCGGGTGGCGTACTTGAAACTGCATCAATTGCAGCAATAGGGTTAAGCCCATATATCAATGCATCTATTACACTTCAGTTATTAGGTACCGTTATTCCAAAACTTGAGGAGTTAAGAAAAGAGGGTCCTGATGGTAGAAAGAAGATTAGTATGTATACTAGATTACTTACAGTACCACTAGCTATTATGCAATCCTTTGTAATATATTCAACATTGAGAGGTTTTGGTTTAATAGATCAACTTGGAACTATTGAGTTAATGACTATGATAGCAACACTTACAGCGGGCTCTATTGTTGTTATGTGGTTTGCAGAGTTAATATCTGAAAGTGGTATAGGTGGTGGTTCTTCATACCTAATCTTTCTAGGAATTATAGCTGGTGTACCTGGTACACTTAGTAGTAATTTTAGATTAATGGATACATTCCAAAGAGTAATACTTGTTTTAGTAACATTAGGTTTAATTGCGTCTGTTGTATATATTTCTGAAGCTCAGAGAAAGATAAAAGTGCAGTACTCAAGGAGGGTAAGAACTGGTGGTGCTATGGATAGCTATATACCTGTTAAATTAACTCAGTTTGGAGTAATGCCCGTTATCTTTGCAGTATCCCTACTTTCTTTTCCACAATTAATTGGTAAGTTCATATTAAGTAGAGATGTGAGTGATGCAATACTGAATATTACAACAAGGGTTATGAGTTTTTTGGATAATCCGTTGTATAGCAATATTCTTACATTTGTTTTAATAGTTGGATTCTCATTCTTCTATCTTACTGTTGTATTTAAAACAGATGAGTTAGCTGAAAATCTTCAAAAACAGGGTGGCTTTATACCAGGTATTAGACCTGGTAAGAATACATCCTCTTACTTAAGAAATGTGGCATTTAGATTAGCAGCTGTAGGAGCAACCTTCTTAGCTTTCATATCTATACTTCCTAATATATTAATAGAGTTTAATTTAATGACAGTAACAATAGTTACGGGTACAGGTCTTTTGATTATGGTAGGTGTTGTATTAGATATTAGGAGACAGGTTTCTTCTATGATTGTTGTCAGGGATTACTCTAAATATCTATAGTTTTTTGTGATATCATATTTTCATAGATATTAAATATTTTACATATACTAATACTTATGAAAACAATACTTTTTCATGGTCCCTCTGGTAGTGGTAAAGATACTCAGGTAGACTTACTTGTTCAGAAATATGATTTTGAGAATATTGGAACAGGTGAGATGTTTAGAAGGATGTATAAAGAGGGAGATATTGATGCATTCAAGGCATATCAATACTGGTCAAAGGGTCAATTTGTACCTAATGATATTACATACAGTATGCTTAATAAATGGGTAAAGAAGTTTGATAGTACTAAAAGTTGGGCATTTGTGTCTGTTGTAAGAGATCCAGGACAGGTAGATATGTTTGATAAACTGCTAGTTGATAACGGCAGGAAGTTAGATATATTTGTTCATTTTGTTCTTTCTGAGGAAATAGCTTTAG
>DAOQBQ010000038.1:0-5256 GCA_035355175.1 Candidatus Dojkabacteria bacterium | reverse complement strand
CCTGTAACAAAAAAGCTTAATTCCTTGTCAGGTATCTCTTCTAAAAGTTCTAATTTGTAATCTTGTCCTATCTCTTTAAGATATTTAATAGCATCTTTTCTATTCATGAAGGTTTGATTTATTTGAAGCTTTCTTTTAATTATCTTCTTCATCTCCTCTTCTATCGGTTTTAAATCTTTCTCTTCAATTGGTTGAGAAAATTCAAAATCATAGTAGAAACCGTTCTCTATAGCTGGTCCTATACCCAATTTCGCATCAGGGTAAAGTTTAAGTACAGCGTGTGCTAATACATGTGATGCCGAGTGCCTCATCTTTTCTATTTTACTTTCTTCATTCTGTTCCATTATTTTTTAATACATAATTAATATAAATATATTGGGGAAAATATTTGCTTGAAAATATTGACATTAAAAACATGTCTGATACACAATTCTAAGAATTTTTGATTTATTAATACCCACTCTCTTGTACATTGCCAATATTCTATCTCTTTTATTAAAAATATACAATCTAACCTATTTAACAATGAAAAATGATATTGAATTTAAACCAAAATCGTAAGTTTCAATCTTTTTAATATATTTATACTCTAGTGTATCAATGGGATATCTTCTGGGATGTTTAATTATTAAAGCACCTTTAAAAGTTTTACACTTCGGATTATTCACCCCTGGTAGAAATTTTGATGTACTATTTATCACATCCTCCATTTTGGATACTCTTTTTGTGTTATACAGTTTATACGGAGGATCCATAAATATTATATCGAAGAGTATATCCGAGTTGGCATACTTAACTATAAAATCTTCTACCTTACTCTTTATAACTTCTGCTTGTGGAAGAAATCCTGTATGAGCAATATTCTTTTTTAATATTAAATCTGCCTGTTTAGATGCATCTACAAATGTTACCTCTTTTGCTCCCCTAGAGAGAGATTCTAATCCAAAGGAGCCCGCACCTGCATATAGGTCCAATATTTTCTTGTTAGCTATATCTTCTCTTAGTATGTCAAATATTCTAACTTTCATTCTGTCTGTAAGAGGTCTTGTATTTCTAGGTATCTCTATTTTAAAGTTTTTAGCTTTCCCACCTGTTATTCTTACATCAGCTTGTATGGTGGGTTCTTTACTTAAGAGTCTCTCTTTAAGAAACTCTTGTTCTCTTTGTTCATACTCTTCCCAGCTTTCAACTTTGTGCTTAGTTTTTTCTTTTCTTAATTTTTTTGATGAATCGAATTTTAAACTCATAGTGTGTATTTTACTAATTAATCTTAATTCTTTCTAGTCCCACCCCCTCCATCTGTATATACTGTTCATCCTGTATATAATCTACAAAAGATGCAGTTGAAGACCATTCACTTACATCAGAGATACTATCCCAGAAGCGTATTCTCCAATAGTAGGTTGTACTTGATTCTCCTGTTAGAGCAGTTCCTGCATATGTAATATTTGGTGAATACTGTCCACTGGGTGTTGATGTCATGGCTGTTTTTCCTGTACTCCACATTGAGGTACCTAGAAAATCTGATTGGCTATTTACATCTATTTCGTAATATATTGCACTATCACCGTTTGGATCTGTGTGGAACGCCTTAAAATCCGGTGTTGTTGAAAGAATCTGAGTGGGATTTGTCATATTATCTGTTTTTAGATTACCTGGAGCTGTTGGAGGACCAGACATAGTGAATTGTGCAGTGGAAGACCAATTACTTTCTCCTCCGTTGTTATCCCAGAACTTCATTCTCCAGTAGTAAGTTACTCCATTTAGGGTAAGGTCGGTATCCCCATACGATATATCAGAGGATCTAGATCCATTGGTAATTGGTGTTATAGCTGTTTGTCCAGAATCCCACATGGATGTACCCAAGAAATCTGATTGAGTATTAACCTCTATTTCATAGTAGTTACCAGTATCACTACCATCAGTGTCGGTAAATACAGCACTAAACTCTGGGGTGGTATCTGTTACTTTTATAGGATTGGAAGAGGATTCTGTATATAAAGAAGAAGGAACATTAGGAACTGTGTTTGTACTCATAGTAAAGTTACCAGTGGAAGACCAGTCACTCATAGTAAACTGTGCAGTAGATGACCAGTTACTTTCTGCTCCATAGTTGTCCCAGAACTTCATTCTCCAGTAGTAAGTTACTCCATTTTCAGTAAGAGTAGTTCCGTTATATGAGATATCAGAGGATCTGGCACCATTAGTAATTGGTCCAGTAGCTGTCTGAGTGCTATCCCACATGGATGTACCAAGAAAATCAGATTGAGTATTAACTTCTATTTGGTAATATACACCTGTATCTCCAGTATCAGTATCAGTAAATACAGCACTAAATTCAGGAGTTGTATCAGTTACCTTTGTTGGATTAGTAGCAGCTTCTGCTAAGAGTGAAGATGGTGCATTTGGAATTGTATTCATTGTAAAATTAGCAGTAGATGACCAGTTACTTTCTCCCCCATTGTTATCCCAGAACTTCATTCTCCAGTAGTATGTTGTACCATTCTGTGTTAGGGTTGTTCCGTTGTAAGATATATCAGAAGATCTGTTCCCATTTGTTATTGGTCCAGTTGCTGTTTTAGTACTATCCCACATGGATGTACCAAGAAAATCAGATTGAGTATTAACTTCTATTTGGTAATATACACCAGTATCTGAACCATCAGTATCAGTAAACACAGCACTAAACTCAGGAGTAATATCTGTTACTCTTGTTGGATTGCTAGCTCCTTCTGTTTGTAAAGAGGATGGTGCATTTGGATTGTTATTTGCACTAGCCATTGTAAAATTAGCAGTTGATGACCAGTTACTTACTGCTCCGTTATCATCCCAGAATCTAATTCTCCAATAGTATGTTGTACCATTCTGAGTGAGGTCTGTATCTCCATAGGGGATATCTGATGATCTATCTCCACTTGTAATAGGTCCTGTTGAAACTTGTCCAGAATCCCACATGGATGTACCTAAGAAATCAGATTGAGTATTTACCTCTATTTCATAATATGTACCAGTATCAGAATCTGGGTCTGAGAACACAGCACTAAACTCTGGTGTTAAGTCTGTGACACCTGTTGGATTAGTTGTGCCTTCTGTTAGTAAACTTGAAGGTGCATTGGGTGCTTGATTAGGGACTTCTTCACTATTTACAGTAATAGATTGAGAAGTTTTCTTTTGTATGAAGAGAGTTGATACATATGGAGGAGTGTTTGAGTACTCTGTCGATGTCATCGCAGCGGTTGTATGTGTATGGTTTTCTCTTGGGAGAGAAGTTCTTGGTGTAGAAATAGAACCTTGGACAGTATTTGTAGTTGCAGGAAAAGATAAGGCTGGAACAGAGTGTGTATGTGTGGGAGTACCTCCTGTTGAACCGTAAGTTGTAGATCCATAGGTAAAGTTACTGTCTAATGCTGAATATCTTGTCCATCCTAAGGGTGGTGTTGCATTTGACATTGTAATCATCCCAGAAGGAGCCATTACATCAGCAGAGGCCGCTTCCCCATATATTACAGTAATATATTCAGGAACATGGGTTCCAGTTCCAGAGGTATCTGAAGCAGTATGTGTATGCGTACTTGAAGGTATTGCAGTTGCTCCTGTAGCATTTGTTCCTGTGGAACTAGGGTTTCCTGTTGTGGCAGTAACATTATGCGTATGAGTTGTTGTCGTAGAGGTTCCTCCATATGATGAGTTTCCTCTTGGAAATTTACTATCAAGTCCAGAGAATCGTGTAAACCCACTGGGTACAGTAGAGGTAAAAACAGTAACCCCATTTGTTTTAACAATTAGATCATTATTTGAACAAAATATCATATCAAGATATGGGGGTAAAACAGATGTGTTGTCTGCAACGACCACATCTACATTATGGTAATGTCCAATACTGATTGTATTTGTTCCACTCGTGTTTGTGTTTGTACCAGTTGAAATAGTCGAGGTATTCATATTGTAACTTCCATGGTTATGAGAACTAGAACCACCTGTTGTTCCAAAGGTTGATGCTGGGTATGGGAATTTAAGATAGAAATCCCCCCCAGAGTTAGATTCTGTTGTCCATCCACTATCACAGGAGGCATCTTTCATAAGGTAGAACTTACCTGTCCAAGTCTCTTCTGCATTAGTTGCTGATGAGTTGCCGTAATACATGTATATTGTTTTACCACCAGAAGGAAGAGATGGTATCCTTACCCATATATGTGTGGTTGTTGTATTACAACCACCTTCTATCCAGTAAGCTAATGCTGTTGAATCATCACTATCTACAAATCTTAAATCATCACAATCAGATTGAAGTTTACTTGCAGTAATTAAACTAGCAGTATCGTATTCTATTAATACATCCTCATTAGTAAGAGTACTACCTGAATTAGCAACAGATATTGATCTTCTGTATAGCCAACTCGAGTTATACCAAGCACCTGTATCTTCCTGATTTCTAGTCCATAGTAGGTAGGCTATAGGTAAACCTACTGCTAAAACTAATGCAGATGCTATTAAAACAGTTTTTTTTGAAATGGACAGTTTCTTCTCACTCATTTGTATATATGATAGCAAAAAGAATAGATAATTAAACTATTCTCTTGTAATTTCATACAAGATTATTGATGCGCAGTTAGCTACATTTAAAGATTCTTTCTTGCCTCTCATAGGTATATATATACTTTTGTCTACTTTACGAAGTATTTCATCACTTACACCTTTTTTTTCATGGCCAAGTACTATTGCTATTTTTTCTGGATACTTAATCTTTTGAAAATCTTGTGCATCATCTGTTAACTCAATAGAGTAAATTGGAATACCTTTTTCTCTTAATTCATCTATTGCTTCCATAGTGCTGTCGTAGTGTTCAGATGGAATCATTTCTGTTGCACCCAGTGCTGTTTTATCTAATTTGGGATTATCTATATCTGTTGTCATGCCACATAGGTATATTTTTTTAACACTACCAGCTCCATCTGCAGATCTAAATATACTTCCTACATTAAAAGCTGATCTAATATTATCTAACACAATATATATTTCCATTATTTAAATATATTATCTAATATGTAATTTAGGTCTATATTATCATCTTTTACTAACTTTTTTGCAACAGATTTAGCTCTTTTAAACATATCTATATCTGTTAAAGATGCTATTTTGAACTGAGGTATACCAGACTGTTTAATACCGTATACCTCTCCGGGGCCCCTTCTTTGCAAATCATACTCTGCTACATCAAAACCAGATGGATGAGATGCAAAGTACTTTAATCTATCA
>DAOQBQ010000037.1:0-5351 GCA_035355175.1 Candidatus Dojkabacteria bacterium | reverse complement strand
TAAGAAATATTACAAAGATATATCTTTAGATGAGATAAAAAAGTTGGTTAATAGTGAAATACATGAGGTAAGGTTAACAGGATACATTATTCTGACTTATAAATATGAGAAAGAAGATAAAGAAGAAATATACAATTTCTATATTAACAACCTTGAGGGATGTAATAATTGGGATATTGTTGATTTATCATGTTCAAATATATTAGGTAATTATTTACTTAGTAACAATGAAAAGAGGGATATTCTTTATTCATTTGCTAAGAGTAATGATTTGTGGAAACAAAGAATATCAATAGTTTCAACCTATTCTTTTATTAGGAATAATGAATTTGAAGATACTCTAAAGATATCAAAGATATTACTTAGTCATAAACATGATTTAATACATAAGGCAGTAGGATGGATGTTAAGAGAGGTAGGTAAAAAGGATATTGATGTATTAAAAGATTTCTTAAACAGAAATATTAAAGATATACCTAGAACAACATTAAGATATGCGATAGAGAGGATGGATGATATTGAAAGAAAGAAGTATTTAGATATGTAATTATCTGATATATTATATCAGAACTAATGCCCTGTTCACAATATTGACTCATTTTGGGTTTTATTGTTACAATATGCTTTAATATATGAAGCTTTTAGTATGCCAAAGAAAAAGAAGAGTTTAACATTAAAAGACTATTTTCAAATTTCATTATGGTCGTTAAAAATAAATTGGAGAATGTCTCCACTTGTTACAATTGGCTCTTTTTTTACAACTACATATAGGGGTCTAAATGGATTAATAAATACATATATCATTGCAAGAATAATTGATTCCCTTATTTCATTAGCAGATACACCAAATGCTAATTTGCAAGGTATCTTACCACTAATTACAATTCTTGGTTTGGTACAACTTCTGTCAATTGTTTCAAATAATCTTGATGGATATATGAATAGATTGCAAAGAAGATTATCTATGCCTTTCCTTTCTGAAATAGAGTATGAGAAAATAGCTGAACTGGGAGTACAGAGTAATCAACTCCCAAATGTAGCAAATAAAAGACAGATAACACATGATTGGATATTTAATATAACAGAGGTTAGTAGAAATATTGTTAGAATTTTTGCCGCATTTATTCAACTACTTACTGGTTCCATTATCGTATTTAGTTTCTCATTGTGGATTGGCTTGGCTATTGTATTTATTGCTGTAATTGCATATTTACAGAGTAGATATTACTTTAAAAAAGATTTTGACTGGCAAATTTCAGATAAAAATACAGAGGAGAGAAGAAAGAGTTGGGAAACAAGAGCATTCTTGGCAGATCCAGAAGCACTAGATGAAATTTCTCTTGTTGGTGCCTATAAATTTTTGGATAGGAAATTTAAAGATTTTTATGAGTATTACATAGGTGGTTATAAAAAGATATTAAAAGCAGATTCACTTACAACTTTTGGTGTTGATTTACTGAATCTCTTTGTTGTTTTAGGTGGCTCAGTACAAGTATTTTTGATGGCTTTTAGAAAAGAGATATCAATTGGTCAGACAACTTTCTTTGTTGGAGCTATTAATAATTTTTATGGTGGTGTATCTTGGCTCTCTGCAGAGCTTGTTATGTTTACCGATTATGTTATGAAACAAAAAGAGGTATATGAGTTTTTTAATATGAAACCTGCGGTAGGAGATGGGGAGATTAAATTGAATAGATTAGTATCACCTCCTCAAGTAGAAATTAAAAATTTAACTTTCCATTATCCAAATTCTAAAAGAAAAATATTTGATAATTTCTCTTTGAAGATAGCTAGTGGTGAAAAGCTTGCTATTGTTGGAGAAAACGGTGCCGGCAAATCAACACTTGTTAAACTTCTTTGTCGTATATATGATCCGCAAAAAGGAGAGATATTAATAAATGGGATTAATCTAAAAGATTTATCTATAAATGATTGGTATAAAAATGTTGGAGTTCTATTTCAGGATTTTAATTTTTATAGGAATTTAACTGCAGAAGAAAATATATACATAGGTAAATCAGTAAAGAGTATAAATAAAAAGTTAATTATTAAATCTGCAAAGAATGCAGATGCTCATGATTTTATAAAGAAGTATAAAAGAGGATATGAAACTATAATGAGTGAGAAATATAAAGGGGGTACAACACCAAGTAAAGGTCAACAACAAAAAATTGCCATTGCTAGATTCTTTTATAGAGATGCTCCAATGGCAATCTTTGATGAACCTACCTCTGCTATAGATGCAGATGCAGAGTTTAGAATATTTAATAGAATATACAAATTCTTTGATAATAAGACAGTAGTAATTATATCTCATAGATTTTCTACTGTTAGAAAAGCAGATAGGATTATTGTCTTAAAAGATGGGAAGATTATAGAACAGGGTACACATGATGAATTAATAAAAAAGCAGGGTGTATACGCAGATAATTTTAGAAAACAAGCAGAAGGATATAATTAATTTGATTAATATTAAAATGTTTAAAAAATTACTAATATCATTAACAATACTATTCTTCTCCTTTCAAGGTATATATGCGTATACAATTGATGAAGTGTCAGATCATAATACAAGTTCTGATTGTTGGGTAATATTTGAAGATAGTGTATATGATTTAACAGATTACCTATATCGACATGATATATATTTAGATATTAGAGAGTGGTGTGGAACAGATATGACACAGGCTTTTATTACTAAAGATAATACAGGAAGAGATCATAAAGGTAGTAGTTATGGACTATTAGAACAGTATAAAATTGGAGATATAGACAAAGAAAGCAATAAAGTTATACAAACAGAGGAAGAAGAGAATACAACCATTATTGACACTACACAGCAAAAAGATACAAAAAGTAATTCTAACCCCTACAATATTATAGTACCCCTATTACTTTCACTCTCTTTATACTGGATACCGTATATTTTAATAAAGAGAAAGAACCCTATGGGAATAAAGAAGTTTAATGCATTCTGGAATACCCTTCTCATACTGCTTTTGCTTATACCAGCCTTCGGTTTCGGTATATATATGATATTAAGATATAGATTCCCTACTCTTTGGGACACCTCCTTTGATTTTATGTATTGGCATGTAGAGCTGTCATTGGTAATGGGGATACTTGGTATTAATCACTTCTTACAAAGATTAAAGGTTTATCTATTACAACTTGGAAAAAGTAAATAAATATTGATATTTGTATTAACATTCCCTATACTTAAATATTAATTTATTATATCTATCCAATGACTTTTGCATATATACTGATTGGTGTTGTAGCTATACTCGTGTTGTATATTATCTCTCTTAACAATACACTAGTTAAAATGAAGTTAACTGTAAATGAGGCAGTAGCTGATATAGAGACATTTTTAAAACAGAGATACGATATGATTCCTAACCTTGTTGAAACAGTAAAAGGTTATGCTAAGCATGAGAAAGGAATATTTGAGAGTGTATCAGAGTTAAGAAGTAAAGCCATGAGTGCTGGAAGTGTAGAAGAGAAGATTAAATTAGAGGGAGAGCTTCAGAAAGGAATATCTAAAATCTTTGCTATTGCAGAAAGCTATCCAGAACTTAAAGCGAATGAGAACTTCTTAAATCTTCAAGCAAATCTTAAAGATATGGAAGATGAAATACAAAAATCTAGAAGATTTTACAATGGAACAGTAAGAGACTTTAATACTAAGATACAGGTATTTCCAAATAACATAATTGTTGGAATATTAGGATTCAAAGAGTTTCCATTCTTTGAAGCAGAGGAAGAAGAGAAAAAGAATGTTGAGGTTAAGTTTTAATCTCATTTGAATGAAAAAACTTGGTTTAATACTAACTCTTTTTTGTGTGTTTGTATTTTCATCTCCAATATACGCTCAGACAGAGGATAAGATATTAAGTTATGAAAGTGATATTGTTGTTAATAAAGATACAACAATAGATATTATCGAAACTATTACATTCCAACCCTCTTCATATGTAGAAAGACACGGTATTGAGTGGAGATATCCTTTTGAGTATTTTGCAAAGGGTTTTAAAAGGCCAACAGAGTTTAAAATAAATGAGATATATTACTATCCTCTATCTAATAGCAATCTTGTATATGTAAATAGATATACAAGAGAAAATGAAAACGGTTGGGCTAATGTTAGAATTGGAGATGCGGATATTTTAATAGATGAACCATATGTATATGTTATTGATTATCAATTAAAATACTCCTCAATATCATACTTTGATACTCATGAAGAGATATACTTTAACATTATTGGTCCAGGATGGAATTTACCAATAGAAAATGCTGTTGCTCATATTACAGCACCTGTTGAGATTGTTGAATCTATCTGTTATACAGGGATAGATGGAATTACTCAAAAAGATTGTAATATTCAAACAAATGGAAATAAATTAACAGTATCTCCTATCCAAACACTACAGCCCTATGAGGGTTATACCATTGCTATTAAACAACCTGTTGGGACATTTGAGGATACAAGAAAAACACAGGCTATCTCCATTATACTAGCCAACTCAATGGCACTAATACCTATACCTTTTGGAATATTACTTTTTGGTTTCCTGAAAAAATACTCTAAAAATGAAAAGCTTACAATTATACCTGAATATACTCCACCAGAGGGAATGGATGCATTAAGCTCTAAAATTTTACTTGGTACACCTGTTCAACCAAAGGATTTATCTGCCCTACTTATACAGTTAGCTATTAAGGGATATTACAAGATTAGAGAGTATGAAGAGAAAAAATATGAAGTTGTAAAACAGGCAAAAGATTACTCATCAGAACCAGAACATATTAAAAATCTTCTAGATTCAATATTCGCATATGGAGATGTGGTGCCTCTTAATAAATTGGATAACTTCTATTTAACATCATCAAAAGCTTTAAAAGAATCAAAAACATATTTAAAGAATTTAGAATACTACTCTGCTAAAAGGCTTATGGCTAAAGGATTAATTCCTCTCTTGGGAGTTGGAATGTTCTTTCTCATTCCCCTTATAAGTATTACAGGAATACAATTTCTATTACCTGTATTCATAGGTTTAGGTATAAGTGGGTTTCTTCTTTTCTTTTTTGCATTTGGTATTGATACTCGTTCTAAAGTGGGAAATGAGGTATATCATAAACTATTAGGTTTAAAAAAATATATAAATACAGCTGAGAAAGAAAGAATTAAATTTCATAATGATCCGAAGAAGTACAAAGGAGTATTTGAAAAGCTATTACCCTTTGCAATGATATTTAATCTTGACAAGAAATGGACAGAAGAGTTTAAGGATATATATACAACAACACCAGAGTGGTACGAAGGTAGTTATACAACATTTAATACA
>DAOQBQ010000036.1:0-5436 GCA_035355175.1 Candidatus Dojkabacteria bacterium | reverse complement strand
TCCACGCTTCCTTCAAGAAACCAGCGGTGACTCGGTTTTATCTGCCTGAGATCCCGGTATATGACTGACCAGCCGTCTGAATTGAGTGCAGCGCCAATCGTCCTCTCATTGCGCCAGAACATCCTGTCCTGAGGATCAAGATCGCCCTGTGCCGCGAGTGGCCCGCAGACAAAAAATAATAACAAGACGTGCCAAAAGCTCTTAATCATATCTTTTAAAGATGTTAGATGAGGTAAATGAAAACAAAGAATATTTCAATATTGATGTTAAAAAAGGAAAAAGGTATGTAATTGAGTATAGTGATCCTAACCCTTTTAAAATCTTTCATATTGGTCATCTATATACAAATATGGTAGGAGAGTCATTTGCACGGCTTGTAGAGGCTTTAGGGGCTTCAGTTACTAGGGCTAACTATCAGGGTGATGTAGGTTTGCATGTTGCAAAAACATTGTGGGGTTTGCTGAGAATGTTAAAGGATAATGGTATATCATTTAATGATTTAAAAAGTAGACCTTTGGTTGATAGGGTAAGGTATTTGGGTGATGCATATATGTTTGGTTTTAAAATGTATGATGATGAAAAGGATGAGTTAGCTATTAAAGAGATAAAGGATATCAACTATTACATCTTCTCTTTGTATGTACATTCATTGGAGAAGAAAGATAGTTTTGATTCTTTTGAAAATGAAAATCTTAAGAATATGTATATGGATAGTAAGAAGTGGTGTTTAGATTACTTTGATACGATATTCGAAAGAACATATACAAAGTTTGATAAACACTACTTAGAAAGTGAAATGTGTGATAGTGGTCTAAACATTGTTAAGGACAATATGGATGGTAATGGTAAGGATATCTTTAAGAGTAGTGATGGTGCGGCTATATATCAAGGAGATGAGAAAAAAGGTTTACACACCAGAGTATTTATCAATAGTGATGGGTTGCCTACATATGAGGCAAAAGATTTAGCTTTGGCTTTCAAAAAATTTGAAGAGCTTTCTTTTGATGAGTCTGTAATCATTACAGCAGAGGAGCAGACCTCTTATTTTAAAGTGGTTTTTGATGCTCTTTCGCAATTGCTACCTGAAGCTGCTAATAGATACAAACACTTCCCACACGGTATGGTTAAGCTTCCTGGTGCAGAGAAGATGTCTAGTAGGAAGGGTAAGATTCTTGAAGGAGAGTGGCTCTTAGATGAAACAAAAAAGAAAGTAGAGGAAACAATGAGAGCATCTGGTAAATGGAAAGAGGATGAGATACTTGATGTCAGTGAGATTGTTGCAATTGGGGCAATTAAATATGCATTTATTAAGGTATCTGTTGGTAAGGATGTTATCTTTGATTTTGATAAGGCCACTAGCTTTGATGGTGATACTGGTCCATATCTTCAGTATGTATACGCTAGGTGTAGATCTATACTTAAAGATGTAGAGGTTAGTAATGACTGTTCAGACATATCCGAGCTGGATGTTTATACTAAAGAGCTTTTAAGGCAGATTAGCAGGTACAAGGATATTGTGCTATCCTCTGCTTTAAATTACTCTCCGAGTACACTTTGCACATATCTGTTCGATTTGGGTCAAACATTTAATTCGTTTTATCAGAATGTAAGGGTATTGGATTCTGAGAATAGAGAATTCCTGTTAAGGGTTGTTTACTGCACCGCATTAACAGTGAAAGAGGGATTAAATGTATTGGGTATTAAGGTTGTTGATAAGATGTAAATTATTATTTCCTAAATATTGAAAGACTTTTTTAAAAGATACTGGCTATTCATATTAGCTATAATCTATATATTTATACCTACAGATCTAATACCGGATGTTTTACCGTTACTAGGGGGTTTAGATGACTCTACATTAGTAATATTGGGTCTCATCAGAGAGTATATTATCAATAAAAAGAAAAGCGGGGTGTAGTTCAGATGGCTAGAACGCTACGTTCGGGACGTAGAGGTCGCTCGTTCAAGTCGAGTCACCCCGATATATCTTACTTCATGTTTATACAATGAAAAGAGGTCTTGATGAGAAGAAAATACAGATTTTATCAGATAAAGAAATAGTGAATATGACTATTAAGGATTTTAATTCTTATAGATATATCATTGATAGATATGAAAAAAGATTACTCAGATATATTCAAAGGATACTGTATATATCTAAAGAGGATGCAGAGGATATTTTGCAAGAGGTCTTTATTAAAGCGTATAAAAATATTAATGGGTACGATAGTAAGTACTCTTTCTCTAGCTGGATATATAGAATAGCACACAATGAAGCTATATCTTTTTTAAGAAAGCAAAAGAGAAGTATAGAAAGTAGTAACGATATGGATATATTTGATACCTTACCATCAGATGAGAGCATAGAGGATAACTTTTTAGTAGAGTTAAGAAAGAAAGAGGTCAGAAAGATTCTTAAAATGTTAGAACCAAAGTATCGTGAACCTCTCATTTTAAGATATTTTGAAGATATGGAGTATAATGAGATATCTGATATATTACACATATCTATTGGTAATGTGTCATCTTTAATTAATAGGGGGAAGAAGAAATTTAAAGTATTAGTACAAAGATATGGCAAGAATATCTAAGGAGATATTAGAGAAAATAGAAAGAGAGAGTATAAAACCGATAGGCAGATGGTCTTTTGTAATCAGAGATTCTTTTGTATGGTTTCTTTTTGTCCTTAATATACTGTTTGGTTCAATTGGTTTCGCAATATCTATGTACCTTTTTGAATTAAGTGATGTATTAAACTTAATACTTTCGGTAAATGATTTAATTCAGATATTCATATTAGCTATTCCAGTTATATGGATTCTTTTAACTTTAATATTTATATTTGTTGGATATATTAATCTGAAATATACAAAAGATGGGTATAGATACTCAATATTTAAGATATTTCTGATTAATATACTATTAATAATAATTCTTGGAACACTTCTTAGTAAAATAGGTGTATCAGAAAGATTAAATACATTCTTTGCAGAAAGTATTCCATCATATGAAGAGAGTACAGATCCCAGGTATACAGTATGGAGCAGACCAGTAGAAGGATATCTTGCTGGAGAAATCCTTTCTATTGAATCAAATATGTTAACTCTTGAAGATTTAGAGGGTAAGAAGTGGAGTATAGATTACTCAAATGCATATATTCGGGGGTTGGTAAGTTTAGATATTGGAGAAAGGGTCAAAGTAAGGGGAAGCATTGAAGATGAAAGCGTTTTTAATGCAACAGATATACTTCCTTGGGAAGGTAAAGGAAGACACATGCAACAAAGATATCACTAAATGCGTAATACATATTAGAGAGGTTAAAAGAGTATATTTAAACTCTCCATTATTTAATTTATTAATACAATGTTTATGAAAACTAAACTTATTGTATTAGGTACTCTTGCAGTTGCATTACTAGGAGTGATTGCTTTTACTACTAAGGATGCTGATGCTTACAGAGGTGATTATACCCAAGTTGGTCCAAACCATACTGCAGAAAGAGAAGCAGAGATGGAAAAAATCTTTGAAACAAAAGATTATGATGCATGGGTTGCACTTATGACACAGGATGGAAGAAGGCCTGGTGTTGTAGATAAAATCTCTGAGGAGGATTTTCCAGCTTTTGTAGAGGCACATGAACTAGCAGAGCAAGGAGATCTGGAAGGTGCGCAGGAGATTAGAGAAGAGTTAGGACTTGGTCAAGGTCAGGGAAGAGGAAATGGACAGGGTAGAATGGGAGGTGATGGTACTTGTAACCGCTAACTATTTTTGTTAGAAAGTTAAACCCCCAGCAATGGGGGTTTTCTTTATTAAAAGGGTTTTTAAATCGTATTAGCACTAGCTATCTACAGCTGATAATTGCCCACAAGCACCTTTAATATCTTCTCCAAGTGATTTTCTAATAGTGCAGGTTATACCTCTTTCCTCTAATATTTTTTTAAAGAGAGGGGTATTTTTTGATTTCTTAAAAGGTAAACACTCATTTTCATTGTAATTTATTAAATTAACAAAGCATAATCGACCTTTTAATAAGTTAGCTAGTTCCTTTGCGTTATCTACAGAGTCATTAATATCTCTGAGTAGTACATATTCAAAAGTAACTCTCTTATTAGTTTTTTCAACATATTGATCTAATACTTTAAACAAATCATTTATAGTATTACTCTTTGAGACATTGGGCATTAAAAAATCTCTGAGCTTCTGGTTAGGGGAGTGTAGGCTAATAGCTAGCTTCACACCTAGGTTTTTGTTGATAAAGGACCTTAAATATTGTACATAACCAGAAGTTGACACTGTTACACGCCTTTTAGAAAATGCCAATTTATCTTTATCAGTAATATCCAAAATAGAGTGTGAAACATTTTCTAGATTGAGTAAGGGCTCTCCCATACCCATGTATACAATGTTTGTAATTTTGTCATTTTTTTGTTTCAATTCTCTTGCAAAGTAGAGGATTTGATCCAATATCTGTTGAGAGTCTAGTGACTCATTTAAACCCATCTGACCAGTAGCACAAAATATACATCCTACAGGGCATCCACTCATACAGCTTACACACACTGTATTTCTTTCTTTCTCCTTCATTAACACGCTTTCTACATAATTACCGACCTCTGTTTTAAAAAGAACCTTTTGGGTATTACCGTCATTCGAGGAATTAAGAGATTGGAATGCTAATTTAGAGAAGGGTATCTCATGTTTAAGAATCTCTCTTAAATCCTTGGGCCATGTAGTTAGTTCATCAAACGAAGAAATGTACTCTTTGTAATACTTTTGATTAAATTGTTCTACTCTGTATTTAGGTAAGTTATGTTTCTTTGCAAATTGTTCTATCATATCCTACAATTATACTACCTAAATTAAATATTTACTGCTCATGGCTGTTCAGTTTGATTATGTTGCACCTAAGGGATGGAAACCAAAAAATCCTGATGAAGACTATCTAATTACAGAATTAGATATAGAGTTGGCTGATGGAATCCCTGAGGATAAATTTGATGAAGCAGCAGGGAGCTGTGCTGCTGAGAGTTCTACTGGTACATGGACGAAAGTAGACGAGGGTAAACACTCTGGTACTAAGTTGGCAGACAAATTAAAAGCCGTAGCATACGATTTAGATGCTAGGAAGAATACATTTAAGATAGCGTATAGAAAAGAGATATTTGAGCCAGGTAATATGGCTGGTATATTAGCTGGTGTCGCTGGGAATATCGATAGTATGAAGATGTTAAAAGCTTTTAGATTGATAGATATTAGATTTCCTAAAAGTTTAGTTAAGAGTTTTCCTGGTCCACAGTTTGGTATTGATGGTGTTAGAGAGTTTATGCAGATTGAGAGAGGGCCTTTAATGTGTACTGTGCCTAAGCCAAAGATAGGGAGGACTGCTAAAGAACAAGCGTATCTTGCTAAAAGGTTGTTTACTGCTGCCAATGGTGA
>DAOQBQ010000035.1:0-5439 GCA_035355175.1 Candidatus Dojkabacteria bacterium | reverse complement strand
GAACTACCTGCACTTGTATTAGTAGACGGTATTACAAGATTAATACCAGGAGTATTGGGTAACGAAGAATCTTTAATATCTGAAACCTTTAATACAGATACACCTGATTATCCCCAATATACAAAACCAGAAACTTTTAATAACTGGAAAGTCCCAGATGTACTTTTAAGTGGTAATCACAAAGAAATTAAGAAATGGAGACAACAATCTGAGTAAATTGTTGCACCTTGTTCATACTTAAATTATAGAATAGAATTAAATATCTAATATCTAGATACAAACCTATGAATATTCCAGTCCTTTTTAAAAAAGAAAAGTTCCAAATCAGTAATGAAAAGAAAAAAGATTTAATTAAAGAGCTTAAAAAACTCCAGGAAGTAGACTTGATTGATGTAACAAACAGATTAGAAGAGTCTCGAAGAGAAGACTCTGATGAAGATGACGCTAATTTAGGTGTAATAGGGGCTGAGAAAGAATCTATTCAAAAGAGAATAAAAGAAATAAACAATATATTAGACAACTATGAAATAATTGAGGAGAAAAACAAATGTGAACCTACTAAAATACAAATTGGCTCAACAGTAAAAGTTAAAGAAAGAGATAAGATATTAGAATTTAAAATAGTGTCATCTATTGAAGCAGATCCCCTCAAAAACTACATATCAGATGACTCTCCATTAGGTAAAAAATTACTTAAAGCAAAAATAGGGGATACAATAACAATCATTGTTAGAGCTAATATCCTTAGATACAAGATATTAGAAGTCTGTTAATTAATAAAGGAGTGTAAATCCTCAATCTTTACCCTTTCCTGTTTCATCGTATCTCTATCTCTAACTGTAACAGTATCATTCTCTAAAGTCTCATAATCAACTGTAATACAGTAAGGAGTACCAATTTCATCTTGATATCTATACCTCTTACCAATATTCCCCCTATCGTCCCATACAACCTTGTTACCATCAGAAAGTAGGGAGAACACATCTCTAGCCTTCTTAACTATCTCCTCCTTGTTACTTACTAATGGGAAAATAGCAGCTCTGTAAGCAGCAATATCCTTGTTTATCTTTAATACCGTTCTAATATTCCCATTACCTAAATCCTCTTCTTCATATGCATCTAATAGTAAGAAGAATAAGGTTCTATCTACTCCTCCAGAGCTCTCTACTATCCAAGGAATATATTTTTCATTTGAAATAGGGTCTGTATAGGACAAATCTTTATTAGAAAATTTACTGTGCTGAGTTAAATCATAATCTCCTCTCCAGTGAATACCCTCATTTTCAGACCATCCCCAAGGTGTCTGATACTCAATATCAAATGCCTTTTTAGCATAGAAAGCCAATTTCTCCTTAGGATGTTCACTAAATCTTAAATTCTCCCCCTTTCTATACAACCCTTTGTAAAAATTAATTCTCTCCTCTTTCCAATACTCAAACCACTGCTCCATATCATTTGGTTTTACAAAAAACTGTAAATCCCATTGCTCAAACTCTCTAGTTCTGTAGGTCAGTCTATTAGGAGTAACTTCATTTCTAAAAGCTTTCCCTATCTGAGCAATACCAAAAGGAATTTGTTGTCTAGTAGAATCAACTACATTCTTAAAATCTAAATATATATTCTGACAAGCCTCACCCCTTAAATATACATCCATCTTCTCTCCCTCTAGCACTCCGACCTCTGTCTTAAACAGTAAGTTATACTTTCTACTATCTGTAAACTCACCACCACCACACTTAGGACACTTACCATCAATATCTTCAGGTCTAAATCTCTGGTGACACTTCTTACACTCTATAACCTCATCAGCAAACCCTGTGAGGTGCCCAGACGCCTCCCAAACCTTCGGATGTGTAATAATAGCTCCATCTATACCAACAACATTCTCTCTTCTATCTACAATATTCTTCCACCAATACCTTTTTAAATTATTCTTCATCTCCACACCAACAGGACCATAGTCATAGAACCCCCCTATACCTCCATATATTTCAGAATTCTGAAATATTATTCCTCTTCTTTTTGCTAAAGCAGTAATCTTTTGTAGTATATCCTCAGCCATGTATATATATTTTAATCTTAATACCTCCAATTATACATCATCTTTCTTTAGTATGTATCTTTAGTTTGATAATATATATTCATGAAAGGAAGTATCACACTCAAGTTAATGATTCTTTTTAATATGCTACTAGTTATTGGTATATCAGCAATATTTGTGTACAAAGCAAAAGGAGAGGAGAAAAAAGAAACACCACCCCAGCAGACATTAGGAGTAGAAGAAATACCAAAAGAAGAGAAAGATATATCGGTATCTGTATGTGATACAGAGATAAAGAACTGTATATGGCTAACAAGTGATGGATTAATAAAAGAAGATATAGTGGATGAAAATGCAGTATATCAAAAAGTTCTAGATACAGTTCTCCCTTACATAGAAACACAATATGGAGGTAAAACAATTGCATCAAACAAAAATGGTAACTTCATATACTGGAAAGAAGATATAATACCCGATTTGAGTAATATTTTTACCGATGTATACAATGCATTTAAATCAGGAGAAGATACTCAAATATTAATCCAAACAAAAGACTTTCCTGGTACAGATGGAAGATATTCAAACAAATATATTGAAATAGATAACTCTAAACAGAAACTATATGTTTGGATAGATGGAAAAGTCGTAAAAGAAATACTCCTCTCTGGACCAAAAGTAGGATATGAAGTATATGGAGTATTCCCAATTATAGATAAAGGTATATCTCCCATAGCACCAACAGGAAGATATATGCCGTACTGGATGGCATTTTACTACTCTAAAAGACAGGACTCATGGTATGGTCTACATGCATTAATATGGTGGTATGATGAGAATGGTAAAAAAGTATATGAACCTACAACAAATATTGGGGTTAGAAGAAGTGGTGGATGTATACGAATGCTCTATGAAGACTCAAAATATCTCTACGAAATATTTGAAAAAGGAGATCACATATTAATACACGAATAGATATTACTGTGTGATATAATTCAGAGATATATTAAATTAAAACCCATATATATGGAGGACTCTTTGAAAAGCAATCTCATTGGACAAAGAGATGTAAGGTTAGAGAAGTTAGAGAAAATTAAAAGCTTAGGTATTAACCCATACCCATCTAAATCCTACAGAGATATACAGATAGGAGAGGTTAAAAAAGATTTTGAGAAACATAAAGGTATGATTCATACAGTAGCAGGCCGTATTACTGGATGGAGAACACATGGCAAATTACTTTTCGCAGATATTAAAGATCAATCAGGAAATATCCAGATGATTGCAAAGAGTGATTGGTTAGAAAATGATAAAGAGAGTTTAACTTGGGAAAACTTAGAGCTACTAGATTTAGCAGATTTCATTGAGGTAAAGGGAGAGATTGGAAAGAGTAAGACAGGAGAAATCTCTATCATTGCAAAGAGTATTAGATTACTCACTAAATCTCTTAGACCAATACCACGAAAGTTAAAAAACAAAGAGCAAAAATTTAGAAGAAGATATTTAGACTTAGTAATTAATCAGGATAGGATAAAGATGTTTGAAAGAAAAGCTAAGTTCTGGGAAGTACAAAGAGAGTTCCTTAAAACCCATGGCTTTATGGAGGTTGAGGTACCGGTATTAGAGGTAGTAACAGGAGGTGCAGATGCTAAACCATTTATTACACATCATAACGCACTTGATATAGATTTGTATCTTAGAATATCTACAGAGTTATATCAGAAGAGATTAATAGGAGGGGGTTTTGAAAAGGTATATACATTCGGTCCTAACTTTAGAAATGAGGGTATGGATGATGAACACCTACAGGAGTTTTACGATATTGAATGGTACTGGGCATATGCTGATTACAAAGATAATATGAAATTAGTTAAAGAGTTGTTCATAGAAATTGCAAACAAAGTGTATGGTAAGACTGAGTTTACAACAAGAGGTCATACCTTTGATTTAGCAAAGGAGTGGGAAGAGATAGATTATGCCCAGATAATTAAAGAGAGATTTGGTGTAGATATATTTAATGATTCAGATGAGATACTTCTTAAGGCGCTAAAGGATAAAAACATAGAGGTAGATGGAGATATGAATAGGAATAGAATGATAGATAATATGTGGAAGGTAATTAGAGCAACAATATCTGGCCCAGCATTTTTAGTTAATCATCCTATGTTTCTTTCTCCATTAGCTAAATCTAAAAAAGAAGATACTAAATTAACAGAAAGATTCCAGGTAATAATAGCAGGTAGTGAACTTGGAAATGGTTATTCAGAGATTAATGATCCACAAGATCAATTAGAAAGATTTATAGATCAACAGGAATTAAGAGATACTGGAGATGATGAAGCACAGATGTTAGATATAGATTTTGTAGAGATGTTAGAGTACGGTATGCCACCTGCAAGTGGATATGGTCAAAGTGAAAGAGTATTTTGGTTTATGGAAGATGTATCTGGTAGAGAGGGTACCCTATTTCCTCAAATGAGAACAGAATTAGAGAATAGTACTAAAGAGATATATAAGGATAAGATAAAAGTAAGATAAAAGTTTTTGAATGGGAGATACAGAATCCTCTATAAATTCCATAATAAATAATCAACAAGAAGTAGTTATAGGAACTAAGGAATTCCCAATTGTCAGTAGGAATTCAAGTGGTGATTTGTGTAGAATAACGAAACCAGAAAGACCACAACAATTACCTACATTCGTCTTTTGGGATGAAACCCTTAATCAGGAACAAAAAGATACAGTAATAGGTGCAATGAATGAGTTGTTCTCTTCTATTGGTTTAGAAGTTAATAAAATTCATACTTTCGGAAATTGGAAATCAGATAAATATAGGCAGAATGACGGTTCTTTAACTCCTAATGAAAGTATCCAGTGGGCAATTCAGAGAAGTTTTAATCGTGAGAGAGGACAAATAAATGTTTCTCCCCTCCTAACTAATATGTTTTTTGACCCCTATCAATATAAATCCCCTCATTGGGAGGTAATATTTACAAATCGTGATTTATATATGCAAGGAACAAATTTCTGTATTGGAGCTGCTCAACCTGATTTGGGTACTTTAATTTCACTTTATCGCTTTCCGGGTTATGAGAAAACTCCTTTCGGAAGAGAAGTTATTAAAACAGAAATATTCCATGAAGTAGGGCATGTATTAGGATTACCCTCAACTAGACGAGGAATAAATAATTTAGAAAGTACCTTAGGATTTCACTGTAAGTCAGATGGCTGCTCAATGAAACAGGGTATGTCTGTTCCAGATGATTGGATTAATGTTACCAAAAGAAGAATTATTAGAAATAACGGACCATACTGTTCAGATTGTCTTCGAGATTTAACCAAAAAGAAATAAATATTTAAATGAAATCGTTCCTGTAATAGAAGTAAAAAGTGAAATCCAT
>DAOQBQ010000034.1:0-5684 GCA_035355175.1 Candidatus Dojkabacteria bacterium | reverse complement strand
TAATCAACGATATCTAAATCCAATATATCTTTTACAATATTTGAATCTGTACCATTAGTATCCAGCTTAACTAAATATCCTAACTGTTTAATCTTTTTAATAAAGGGAATAAGATCTGGTTGTATGGTAGGTTCCCCCCCAGTAATAACTACTGCATCAAGCAAATCTTTTCTGGATTTAAGATATTTAAATATATCTTTTTCAGATATAATACTTCTTTTCTTCAGGGGTAGAGTTACTAATTCTGGATTGTGACAATACTCACATCTTAAATTACAACCATATGTAAATATTAAAGCAGATACCTTACCTGGATAATCTAATAATGTAGATTTTTGAAAACCAGCAATTAACATCTATCTAAATGTAATTCTATCTTCAAATTCAGACTGTTTCCCAGGATTCCACTGAGTTACAGGTCTAATATATCCTACAACTCTTGAATATACCTCACATCTTTGTCTTTTAACTACTTTCTCTTTCTTTGTCATATATCTATAAAGGTAATATATTAAATAATTTCTTTAAAAGGAGTACCATCGATATATCCTGACTGAGCATCACACTTAGGACAGTATTTATGCTCCCCAGAGATATATCCGTGTACAGGACATACACTAAATGTTGGTGTTATTGAAAAGTAGGGAAGTTTGTAATTCTTAGCTACCTTTTTAACAAAAGAGCTAACACTCTCAGAAGAGGGCATTCTTTCACCCAAGAATACATGTAACACAGTACCACCTGTATACATACATTGAAATTCATCCTGTAAATCTAACGCTTCGAATATATCATCAGTAAAGCCAACTTGAAGCTGTGAAGAGTTAGTATAATACGGAGCATCATGCTTCTTTTTACCTAAATCTGATGCCGCTATAATTCTATCTCCATACTTCTTCTTATCCGCCTTTGCAAATCTGTATGTTGTACTCTCACCAGGGGTAGCCTCGAGATTAAATAGTTGATTTGTTTCTAACTGATAATTCATTAATCGCTCTCTCATATGTTCCATTATCTCTAATCCAAATTTACGACCCTTCTTTGATGTTAAATCATTACCCAAACCAAAGAAGTTAACCATTGCCTCATTTAAACCAAGTATCCCAATTGTATTAAAATGATTCTTAAAGTATTCACCAAACCTCTCCTTAACATCTTTAAGATAGAATTTAGAGTAGGGGTACAGACCTCTATCCATATACTTTTCAATTAATGCTCTTTTAATCTTTAAACTTTCTTTAGCAATATCCATTAATTTATCTAATCTTTTATAAAAGTCTGCTTTATCCTTTGCTAAATATCCTATTCTAGGCATATTAATAGTCACTACACCTATACTACCAGTTAGTGGATTAGCACCAAAAAGACCACCACCTCTCTTTCTTAACTCCCTATTATCCAATCTAAGTCGGCAACACATGGATCTAGCATCATCAGGACTCATATCAGAATTAATGAAATTAGAAAAGTATGGAATACCATACTTAGCTGTCATTTCCCATAGGGGCTTATGCTTAGGATTATCCCAATCAAAATCCTTTGTTAAATTGTATGTAGGAATGGGGTAGGAGAAAAGTCTCCCCTGCGCATCTCCTTCCATCATAACCTCACAAAACGCCTTATTAATCATATCCATCTCTTTTTGAAAATCTTTATATTTTTCCTTTTGAGGTTTACCACCGATAATGACATTCTCTTTTGCTAACATACCATTAGGAACTAAATCAAGTGTAATATTTGTAAAAGGACTCTGACACCCAACTCTAGTTGGAACATTCATATTAAAAAGAAACTCTTGCATCTTCTGCTTGACTTCAGGATATGTCAATTTGTCATAAGCAATGAAAGGAGCAAGTAGGGTATCAAAGCTAGAGAACGCCTGAGCACCAGCAGCCTCATGTTGAAGTGTATAAAGGTAGTTAACACACTGACCCAGTGCTGCGCCAAAGTGTTTAGGAGGAGCAGAAGATATCTTACCTGGTACACCAGTAAAACCCTTAAGAAGTAAATCTTTCAAATCCCAACCACAACAGTATGAAGCTAACATACCTAAATCATGAATATGAATATCAGCATTAATATGTGCATTAGAAATCTTTTTAGGATATGTAGAGTATAACCAGTAATTCGCCTGAACAGAGGAAGATATATGATTATTAAGTCCCTGCCAAGAATAAGCCATATTACTATTCTCCTTAACCCTCCAATCCTCTTCACCAATATACCCCCTTACTAACTCCTCTGCATCAATTAAAGATTTAATATTTTTTACTTTATTCTTCAAATTAACAAACAACTCTAAAGCCATGGCAGTTTTACCATGTCCCATCTCTTTTAGGGTCTCTTTTACTTCGGAAAAAATCTCCTCAGTTGTAATCTCTTCATCAGTTGGATATTTATTAATAAGTCTTTTAACAACTTCATCAGAAACCTTTTTAGCTCTCTGTCTATCATCACCACCAACACTCTCCGCAGCTTTAAATATAGATGTAGTTATTCTCTCCTGATCAAAATCAACTAATCGTCCATCTCTTTTTCTTACTTTAAAAGGTATCTTTTTTATCTTTTTTACTTGGGGCATTAAAGTAAATACTAAATTAAGTTCTCAAGTTCTTTTTTTAAATCGTTAACAGTCTCAAAATCTTTATAAACAGATGCAAACCTCATGTAAGCTAAAGGATCTAGCGTCTTTAACCAATCCAAAACCATATTCCCTATTTCAGTTGTAGTAATAGGGTTAGGATTAGTCATTGCTTTTCTAGTTACAGATTCGCAAAACTCATCTATCTCCTGTTCAGATATTCTATCTGTACTAATAGCTTTCTTTATCCCTTTTCTTAACTTATCACAATCAAATTGTTCAAAAGAGCCATCTTTTTTGATAACTACAACCTCAACTTTCTCTATCCTTTCGTATGTTGTAAACCTTCTACCACACCTTAAACACTGTCTTCTCCTTCTAGTTGAGAAGTCATCAGCGTTATCTCTTTTGTCTACTACCTTTGATGTAGTACTTGAACAGTATGGACATCTCATTGTACAACGGGTTGTATTTAGTAGTCCAGATTACCCCAAGTGGTTGTATCAGTCAAAGTCCTGTAGTTATTAGAGTCTTAGTTATTGGCTACAATATACAGTATTACAGTTTTGTAATATATACTACAGGTTGTGTTATATACTTCTATATACATACAAATTATATCTTGCAATATATTAATTAAACTGATTAAATATCAAATAACTTTTAACCATATATTTATGATTATTACACTCGAAGAGTTTCCTAGAATAAAAGAGAAAGAGTTAAAAGGAAAGAAAATATCGTGTACATCGGGTTATTATGATCCAATTCATCCTGGACATGTATCTTGCATAATGGAATCTAAGAAGTTTGGAGATATATTAGTTGTAATTGTTGATGGAGATAGTAGATGTATAAACAAAAAAGGTAAACCATTTATCCCAGCAGTTGATAGAGCAGATATCGTTGATGCTATCAAAGGTGTTGATTATGTCATAATACATGAAAATCCCAAGGCTACTAACTGTGCCGAAGTATTAGAAGTAGTTAGACCAGATGTATTCTGTAAAGGCGGTGATAGAAATGATAGCGATAGGAATAATCCAAATAGTGGGTTAAAAGTTGAAGCTGACTTAGTAGAATCATATGGAGGACATATAGAATATGGGGTTGGCAAAGATAAAATATGGTCAAGCTCCAATTACCTACAAGAGTGGGTGGACTTTGTTAACAACAGGAAAGATTAGTATACATCTGGAGATTTGGCACCTTTCTTCAAATATGAAAATATTGAATTTGATGCAATAGCTCCCTCACTAGCTGCTGTTACTACCTGATTGAATCCATTTGATGCATCTGTACAGTCCCCAGCGGCCCATACACCCGCCATATTTGTAGATTGTTCATTAGACACCTTAATATATCCTTTCTCATCTAATTCAAGCCCTAGCTTATTTGCTAAATCAATATTAGGCTCTGACCCTATCTCAACAAAAACACCATCAACATTTAAATACTCAGAGTTATTAAAAGCTCTTGATAGCTTAATCCTTTCTAATTTGTTTTCTCCCTCTAACCCTATTAGTATCGTTGTATATATTATCTCAATATTATCTTTACTCTTAACCTCCTCAACCCATACCTGATCACCTCTCAGTTCAGTACCCCTATAAATTATATATACCTTCTTGGCAACATCAGAAAGCATAGAAGCTGCCATAGTAGCAGCGTTACTACCCCCAATTACAGCAACTACCTTATCTTTGTAAAACATTGAATCACATGTAGCACAGTATGAAAGGCCTTTACCTAAGTAGAAATCTTCATTCTTTAAATTCAGTTTATTCCTATTTGTTCCTAAAGCCAAAATTACTGTCTTAGATTGATATACAGCCCCTATATAAGAAGTTAAAATAAAGATATCATTATCTTTTTTAATATTAACAATACTCTCCGCTTTGTACTCACCACCACATCCCTTTGCCTGATCATAGAAACTCATACCAAGATCAATTCCAGAAATATCTTTTAAACCAGGATAGTTACACACTTTATGTGCTTCTGTAATAGTTCCTCCTAATAGTTTTCCAAAGACAATATTTTTCAATTTATACCTACTGGCATATATACTAGCAGTTAAGCCAGCAGGCCCACTTCCAACTATTGCAATATCATATATTTCTGATTCTGTCATACTAATTATATTTCTAAAATATTATTTCATTATACCAGATTAATTCTTTTTAATATGTTTTTCCCTATTTAGAAGCATATTATATGTATTTACAAATGTTAAAGCAGTAAAAAATGCTCTTTTTGCATCCTCTGTGAATGCATTTAACGAGGTAGCTATTATACATGGAGGAATATATACATCAGCTGTTTCAAAAGGTAGTAAAATACCCTTTTTTGAAAAACAGGGTCCCCCATTCTTCATTGATTCATAGCTAATTAAACGAAGTACTGAATTAAAGACTTTTTGATTTTTCGTATTAATTAAATTTGAAATTACTTCATCATGCAAACCTTGATAAGAAGAAAGATGTTCTTTCATCTCAGGGGATGTCCCCCTCCCATTATTTAGCATTGAAACAAATTCTTGAGGATCATTAATTCCAGCTTGAAAAAGTATCTCACCATCATGTGGATCTTTAATTTTTTTAAATGCACAAGGAAACTCTTCAATTAACTGCTGTGTAATCTTTTCATTATCGATTGTTTCAGTTCCTGTAAGCTCTTTTATCTCAACCATAAACATATATTTAAATATATTACTAAGTACGAATTCTAGTTAAAATCTACTATACTGTCAAACTATTTGATAAGATAAAAAGATGGAAGGAAATATTAAGAAAATATATATTGTAGGTCACAAAAAACCAGATTTAGACTCCATCGCATCTGCTGTTGGATATGAATCGTATAGATATAAACTTGGTGAACAATACTATCAAGCTGTTCGTTGTGATGATTTTAATCCTTTAACAGAGTGGGTATTCAAAAACTTTAATACAGAAATACCTCAGTTAGTTAATGATATATCTGGCATGAATGTAGTATTAGTGGATCACACATATTCAGAAAACAGAGCAAAAGGTTGGAAGAAAGCTAATGTATTAGAGGTAATAGATCATCATGATGTTAAATTAGAAGATATTGTTCC
>DAOQBQ010000033.1:0-5901 GCA_035355175.1 Candidatus Dojkabacteria bacterium | reverse complement strand
GAACTTAACTAGTTTGTATTTTAATAAGTTTGAGGATAGATGTAAGTTGGTACACGAGGTACAAAGAGAGGTTGAAAAGAAGAGTGGTAAGAGGAAGATGTATTTCTGTAACACTACACACTCTGATATGGATATTATGCTTGATAGGGCGGATATGATTAAGAAATATGGGGGTAGATGGATGATGATGGATGTAGTGGTAACAGGCTTTACTGCTGTTCAAACAGTTAGGAAACATAACCCAGGTTTAGCTATACATGCACATAGGGCTATGCACGGTCTTTTGGATAGGGAATCAGGGCCTGGTGTCCACAATGGGGGAGAGATATTAGACTTTTCTATGTCTATGGTGGTTGTTGCTAAAATCATGCGTCTATTGGGCGTAGATTCGCTTCATGGGGGTGCACCTAAGACTAAGATGGAGAATTACAATGAGCCAAAGTTAATTCAGCAAGCTCTTCAAGCGGATATTACCCCTGATGAAGATATGACATTGGGTCAGAATTGGTACGGTATGAAACCTGTTTGGCATACAGCTTCTGGTGGTTTACATCCGGGGACAATAGGGGAATCAATTACTAGACTAGGAGAAGATATCATTGTACAGGCAGGAGGTGGTGTTTTAGGTCATCCATGGGGAATTGAAGCTGGTGTAGAGGCAATGGTTGAGGCAAGAGATATTGCTATGGATAAAGGGGATATTAAAAAGTGGATTGTAGACCATCCTGATAGTGCATTAGCTAAGGCATCATCCTTCTGGGGTTTTGATCCAAGAATTGTATATTAATATTAAAGTGTTGTAGAATACAGAATTATGTCAGAGAAAGGAATTACACCAAGAGCACAAAACTATCCTCAGTGGTACCTAGATGTTGTTGATAGGGCACAGTTAGCAGAGAATTCCTCTGTTAGGGGTTGTATGGTTATTAAACCGTACGGCTACGCTATATGGGAAAATATCCAAAAAGAGCTAGATAGAAGGATAAAGGGAATGGGGGTAAGTAACGCTTACTTTCCTTTATTCATACCTAAATCTTTTCTTTCAAAGGAGGCAGAGCATGTTAAAGGTTTTGCTAAAGAGTGTGCCATTGTAACCCATTACAGATTAAAAGAAACGGAGGATGGGAAAGGTATAGAGGTTGATCCAGACGCGAAATTAGAGGAGGAGTTAATTGTTAGACCCACTTCAGAAACCGTTATGTATGACACATTTTCAAGATGGATTAAATCCTGGAGAGATTTACCTCTTAAGATTAACCAATGGTCTAATATTGTAAGATGGGAGAGAAGAACTAGGGTATTTTTGAGAACTACTGAATTCTTATGGCAAGAGGGACACACAGTTCATGCTACTCATGAGGAAGCACAAAAGCAAGTAATGGATGCATTAGAGATGTATAAACGCTTTGCTAGAGAGGTTTTGGCTTTGGAGACATATACTGGTAAGAAGTCTGAATCAGAGAAGTTTGCAGGAGCTGTAGATACATACGGTGTAGAGGCACTTATGCAGGATGGTAAAGCACTTCAATTCGGAACATCACACGATTTAGGTCAAAATTTCTCTAGGCCATTTAATATACAGTTTGTAGATGAGAGTGGTAAGAATCAGAATCCGTGGCAAACAAGTTGGGGTGTAAGTACGAGAATGATGGGAGCCATAGTTATGACCCATAGTGACGATTCTGGGTTAATAGTTCCTCCTGTAATTGCACCTATAAAAGTGATAATCATTCCAATATATACTGATGAAAACAAAGAGGAAGTAATCAGGGTATGCAAAGATATAGAGAGTAGATTGGAAGGGCAAATAGAGGGTGTAAAACTTGATGATAGGGAGTATCTGTCTCCTGGCTTTAAGTTCAATGAATGGGAGAAGAAAGGTATTCCTGTCAGAGTAGAGATTGGGGGTAGAGATATACAGAATAGTAGTGTAACAGTAGTAAGAAGAGATACGAATGAAAAGAGCCAGATAAGTATGAACAGCCTAAACTCAGAGGTTAAGATACTACTAGATAGTATCCAGAGTAATCTATTAAGTAGATCAAAAGAGATATTAGAGAGGAATACATACAGTATATCTTCATATGATGAGTTTAAGAGGCAATTAAAAGAGAAAAGGGGCTTTATTAAATCATACTGGTGTGGAAGTAAGGAGTGTGAGGATGGTATAAAGTATGATACAAAGGCGACTACAAGATGTTTCTCAAAGGAGGGTAGTGGCAAGTGTATATACTGTGGTAAAGATAGTACACAGGAGTGGGTCTTTGCCATACCGTATTAGTGAAACAGTTAGAAATTTCCTAAACAGAAGAGGTACCCATTCGTTTCAAATGAGTGAACTTGAGTAAGACAATATTTGAACAAGCACAGTGGTTTGTCCTAATTTGCAACATATGTTTATGTATAGAAATTTTACACCCAGAAATTACAGGCAGAGTCAAAGCCATATATTAAAAGAGAATAGGAGATGTTTCACTGAATTAGAATTTCTCCTTTAACCACTCTCCTGTATAGCTCTTAGGGCTGTTTATGATGTCTTGAGGTGTGCCTTGGGCTATAATTTCTCCACCTTTGTCTCCTCCATCTGGACCAAGGTCTATAATCCAGTCAGCGAATTTTATAACATCTAAGTTGTGTTCAATGACAAGTACAGTATTACCTTTTGAAACGAGTTTTTTAAGAAGGGTTAGAAGTTTATCTATATCATAGAAATGAAGACCTGTAGTGGGTTCATCTAAAATATATATAGTATGTCCTCTAGTTTGTTTTGATAACTCTTTAGCTAGCTTAATTCTTTGTGACTCTCCACCAGAGAGTGTTAAGGCAGATTGTCCAAGTTTAATATATCCTAACCCTACATCTTGTAATACCTCTAATCTTCTTCTAAGGTAAGGAAGATCTTTAAATAGAGAGATTGATTGTTCTACTGTCATATCTAATACCTCTGAGATGTTCTTACCTTTGTAATCAATACTTAGTGCCTCTTCGTTATATCTTTTACCGTTACACTCATCACATGTAATATACATATCAGGTAGAAATTGCATCTCTACTTTGATTTCTCCATCTCCTTTACACTTCTCACATCTCCCACCCTTTACATTAAAACTAAATCTACCACTTTTGTATCCTCTTGCTCTCGCTTCTTGTGTTTGAGAGAAAAGGTCTCTAATGTAGTTAAATATTCCGGTATATGTAGCTGGATTAGATCTTGGGGTTTTACCTATTGGTCTTTGATCTATACCAATTACTTTATCTACATTTTCTAATCCAGTAATATCTTCGTATATACCCTCTATTTGTTTTCCATTCATTTTCCTGTTCATTAATGCAGGGTAGAGAGTATCATTGATAAGGGAGGATTTACCACTTCCGGATACTCCTGTAATACATGTAAATGTATTTAATGGGATATTGAGTGTAATATCTTTTAAATTATTTGTTTTAACTCCTTTTGGAGATATTTTCTTACTTTCGGATATATTTAGATTAAGTGTATTTTCTAGTTGATTTCCAATCTCTATTTTTTTAGATAGGTACTTTCCAGTTAGAGTATCTGTTTTTAGAATATCTTCTAGCTTGCCCTGACCAATAATTTGTCCACCATGTTCTCCTGCAAAAGGTCCTATATCTACAATCCAATCAGCTCTTTTCATAGTTTCCTCATCGTGTTCTACTATTACAATGCTGTTACCTGTATCTCTTAGGTTTTCTATTGATTTAAGTAATTTATCTATATCTTTAGGATGTAAACCTATTGATGGTTCATCTAATACATAGAGTACACCAGTTAAGCCAGTCCCTATCTGTGATGCAAGTCTAATTCTTTGTGACTCTCCACCTGAGAGTGTTACTGCTTTTCTTGAGAGTGTGATGTAATTAAGACCAACATCAACAAGGAACTGTAATCTAGCATTAATCTCTTTTACTATTGGTCTTGCTATCTCTTTTCTATTTCCTTCTAATTTAACATTTTGTAAGAATATTTTTAATGTGTTAATAGGGAGATTAGTCATTTCAATTATGTTGTAGTTTCCTATTTTTACAGCTAAAGAGTAGGGTTTTAATCTGTTCCCATTACAACTATCACATATTCTTTCTGTCATATATCTCTCTATATCTGCCTTTCTAAAATCAGAGATGGTTTCTTTGTATAGTCGTTGTAACTCTTTAACAACACCTTCATACTCTACATCATAAATTCTTTCTCTACCGAAGCGGTTAGTATACTGTATTTTGTAGTATGGTTTAGCACCATTTCCATAGAATATTAAGTCGAAAATCTCTTTTGGATATTTTGATATAGGGGTTTGAAGATCAAAGTTATGCTCTTTGGCAACAGCAATAAGTATTCTTGATGTCCATGAATCTTTTGTTGTTCTATTACCCCATGGGAATATTCCTCCCTCACTTATTGTTAAGTTGCCATTGTATGTCTTAGAGATATCGATTTCATTTATTACGCCGAGTCCTGAACACTTAGGACAGGCCCCCTCGGGTGCATTAAAAGAGAAAGATGCGGGTGTAATCTTTGGATATGAGATTTGACATTTAAAACATGTGTTATTCTCTGAAAAGAAGTACTCTTTATCATTTATTAATATCTTTATCTCTCCATCAGATAGAGATGTTGCTAACTCTAGTGAATCGATTACTCTTTTCTTGAAGCTCTCTTTCTCATCTTCATACATTTTGTAACTTAGTCGATCTACTATTAAGTCAATACTATGCTTAATGTTGGAATCTAATTTTAAGTTATCAATATCATCTAGGTGATAGGTATTTCCATCTATTATTACCCTTGAAAAGCCCTTTGTGTGTAACCTGTTAAGTAGGGAAGAGTATTCTCCCTTTCTATTTTTTATTAATGGTGAGAGTATTTGAAAATTGGTTTTCTCTTTTGATACTAAGTTAAGTACCTTTGTATAGATTTGTTGTACGGTTTGTTGTGAGATTGGTTCTCCACAGGAGGGACAGTGCGCCTGTCCAATATGTCCGAAAAGAAGCCTAAGATATCCGTATATTTCGGTTATTGTTCCCACTGTTGATCTTGGATTTGTTCCTGTTGTTTTCTGGTCTATTGATATAGCTGGAGAGAGACCGGTAATAGAGTCTACATCTGGTTTGTGCATTAATCCTAAGAACTGTCTAGCATAAGAGGATAGAGACTCTACATATCTTCTTTGGCCCTCGGCGTAGAGTGTGTCAAAGGCAAGAGAGGATTTCCCACTTCCAGATACCCCTGTAAATACTACCAGTTTATTCTTAGGTATATCTATCGAGATATCCTTAAGATTGTGTTCTTTTGCACCCCTTATTTTTATATACTCTTTGTTCATAGCAACCCTAATTATACCATTAATATGATAATTTTTCTCTTTATGAATACTGATTTTTATTATGATGAAGTGGTATAATTACGCGTTGCACCCGTAGCTCAATTTTGGATAGAGCAACGCACTCCTAACGCGTAGGTTGCTGGTTCGACTCCGGTCGGGTGCATTTTTTTTAGAAATATATATAATTGATTAGATATGGAAGAGAAGATTAATGTAGATCAATTAAAACCACCGGATAGGGTAGATGGGTATCCTGTTGGTACACCAAAGTGGTTAAGGAGGGTATTAGAGTTAATACCAGGTACAGTTATATGGTTTTTTGTCTTATCCCCACTCATATTTGCACTGTTTGGTTGGGAAGATGTTTTCATCTTCTATATTTCTTACCTAATAATATACTGGGTATATAGGGGTATTAAGTTTGTAGTAGGAGTAGCTTTGGGTGTTAAGCGAATGAGAAGGGATATGGCTACAGACTTCATATCTAAGTGTAAAGAAGTAAATGAGAAGAGGTTTAATGAGCTAAATTACATATACCTATGTCCTGTGTATAAAGAGGGGT
>DAOQBQ010000032.1:0-6106 GCA_035355175.1 Candidatus Dojkabacteria bacterium | reverse complement strand
AGCAGTAGGTGGTTCATATATATCTTTCTCACAAGATAAAGGACACAAGATGAATCCATTTGAACTATCAGGTGTATCTGAAGAGGGTGATGATGAACTAAGAATGAAACTACTAGCACTACAAGGGTTCTTTAAAGTAATGTTTGATGGGCTTAGTAGTATAGAATCCTCTATCCTTGATAGAGCACTAATATTAACATATAGAGAGAAAGGTATTACATTTGACCCAGAAACACAGAAAAATACTCCACCTATGCTAGAAGACTTATACAAAGTACTCAAAGGTATGGCAGAAGATGAAGCACATGAACTAGCAAGAAGAATGGAAAAATATATCATAGGTAGTGGCGCAGGAGTATTTAATGAGGCAACCAACTTTGAAATAAAAAATCCATTTACTGTATTTAGTGTTAGAGATTTACAAGAAGAATTAAAACCATTAGCAATGTATCTTATGTTAGACTTCATATGGACCATTATTCGTAAGAATAAAAAGAGAAGATTACTACTTGTTGATGAGGCCTGGTATATGATGCAAAGAGAAGATTCTGCTAGATTTATGTACTCTATCGCTAAAAGAGCAAGGAAGTACTACCTAGGACTCACAACTATAACTCAAGATGTAGCTGATTTCTTAAATAACGATATGGGTAGAGCCATTATATCTAACTCTTCTCTACAGATGTTAATGATGCAAAGTCCATCTACATTAGAAAAATTACAGGAGGTATTTAATCTATCAGATGGAGAAAGAGGGTTCTTACTTAATTGTGAAAAAGGACAGGGTCTATTCTTCGCTGGTGCAAATCATGTTGCTATACAGGTCCTCTCAAGTGTACAAGAGCATGAACTAATTACCTCAGACCCAAGAGAGTTAGAGCAAAGAAAACTAAGGGGGGAGATTGAAGATAATAGATCTATTGATGAACTTGCTCTCATATACGACCCTCCTGCTACTCAACAAGCTGTTACAACAGAAACAACAAGAAACAAGACACTTATAGAGAGAGCAGTAGGTAAAAGGAAAGAAGACATTGAGGTAATTCAAGAAGAAACTACTAAATATCAAGAAGAGTTAAAGAAAAGACTAGAAGAACAAGAGAGAGAATTAAACCCTCAAAAATATGAATCACAAAAATCATTTAATCAAATAATTGAAGAGAATACAGTTCCAGGCCAGATTGTAAAAGAGAGAAGAGATATTCAAAAAGGTGTAAAACATATTACACCACAAGGGATAATTGGAGACGAAAATGAAGAACAACCAAAACAATTCTAACAATACAATATACCAGTACAATGTTACTGCTAGCTCTAATATCAATTACGATATTAAGAATCAACAAAATAAGATTAATACTAAAGTCTTAAAAACAAATATATCAAAAACTAAACATGGACCAGCACTATCAAGAGCAACAAAGGCATTGAAATTGGTTAATCCTTTTAGAGGGGTTTAGCTCAAGGGCCCCTGGTCTGGAAGTACATATTTTTTAAGATTCTCAGCCGTGATAACAATGGGTACTGGCTTACCGCTAACTATCTCTCTCGCTGCACTTCTTGCTAATGTTGCAATATTCCTTTCTAACTGTCTAATACCTGCATCAAAACCAACAGGACGAATAAGTAGTGGCCACACCTCCTGAGATATCTGAATGTAATCGGAGGATAAACCCATATTAGCGAACACTTTAGGAAGAATATATGATTTAGCAATTACCTCTTTCTCTTGATCTGTATAACTCATAAAACGGATAACCTCTAACCTATCCAATAGAGCCGCGGATAGCCCACCTAGGTTATTCGCCGTACAAATAAAGAATACCTGTGATAAATCTACAGGATAATCAATATAGTGGTCAACAAAGTTTGCATTCTGTTCAGGATCAAGTATCTCAAGTAATGCAGCCATAATATCGTTATGTATCCCCTTGTTTTGACTAGATTTCTCTATCTCATCTACCAATATCACTGGATTCATAGTACCTGTTCTAACCAATGCCTTAATAATCTGTCCTGGTTCAGAATCCATTTCATGTCTTGGAACACCTCTTAGAGTTCTTACATCACCAACAGCACCAAGAGAGACTCTAGCAAACTTTCTACCCATTGCCTTAGCAATAGATTGCGCTATTGTCGTCTTACCTATACCCTGTAAACCTACAAACAGAAGTGTTGGGATAGTTGGGATATTACCATCTTGATTACCTATTCCACGATTCTTAGTAATCTTTTTTAATTGCATAGTTGCAAGATAATCTAAAATCATCTCTTTGACAGTATCCATACCGTAATGGGTAGAATCTAATAACTGTCTTGCATTCTGAATATCTAAATTATCCTCAGAAACAACACCCCAAGGTACTCTTGTAATCCAATCTATATACTTATCTACACCCTCAAACTCAGAGCTATAGTTACCCCACTTAGCCATCCTCTCTAATCTTTGAATAGCTCTCATACTACCCTCTTTTAACTCCACGGGTACATTAGAACTAGATAGTTTATTCTGTAATTGAACTATCTCAGAAATCATATCGTTTGTTGTATTAGATTGTAGCGTATTACTATTAAACTCCATATCAAAATATATCATATAGAGGTATTACTTTCTCGACCTATAACAAAGAGATATTAAGAGAGACCTTGTAATACAGCTTCCTTAAGTGAATTAGCTGCATATTTAAGATCTTCTTTGTTACTATATATTCCTAAACTAAATCTCAATGTAGGACCTACACAGAATTTGTCATGCAACGGTTCTGCACAGTGATAACCCTCTCTAAAGGCAATACCCTTACTATCTAAGAATTTAGAGATGCCCTCACCATCCCTCTTAGTTTCCATATTTAATATATCCTTGCATCCTCTGAACTTAAATCCTGATATATTGAAGGCAATTACTCCATACTTTAGAGATACATCATCAGGTCCAAAATGTTTAAACCATTCTATACCATTAAACTCATTAAGAAACTCCCCTATTAATCCCTGTTCATGATTAATAACGATATCCCAACCACCAACTTTCTCAACAGTATCACTCAACCACTTAATTGCAGTACCCAATGCAATCCCTCCACCAATATCAGGAGTACCAGCTTCAAACTTCCATGGTAATTCATTGTATTCAAAACCCTCTTTACTAACAGTAGATATCATCTCGCCACCTCCCATCCAAGGTGTTAGATCTTCAAGATACTTTAATTTACAATATACAGCACCACTTCCTAAAGGAGCATATACCTTATGACCAGAAAATACCAATGCATCACAGTTAATATCTTTAACATCTATTTTACATCTAGAGATACTTTGAGCTGCATCTAATATATTAAATGCCTCTATACCCTTAGATATTTTAAATATATCCTCTACATTATTCCTTACACCCAATACATTAGATATATGAACTAATGATACTATCTTAATTTTCTTACCCCTCTTCTTTATTAAATCCTTAAACCAATCTATGTCTAAAGTATAATCTTCTTTAACAGGTATATATTCAATATTAAATTTAATCTCTTTTTGAAGTAACATCCAAGGTACAATATTACTATGATGTTCCATTTCACTAATTACAACAGTATCTCCATCTGAAAGCAACTTTCTTCCAAAGGTATTAACTAAAAAATTTAGACCCTCTGTTGTATTACGAACAAAGAATATCTCTTTAAAAGATTGTGCATTGATAAAATCAGCAACTATTTGATGTGCCTCCTCCCATAGCTTAGTTGCCTCTATTGATAGCTCATATGGCCCTCTATGGATATTGGCATTTTCTTTTGTATAGTACTGATTTAATCTATCAATCACTATCTGAGGTTTCTGGGTAGTAGCTGCACTATCAAGGTATACTAATCCATTACTAAGGAATTTACTTTTTAATATTGGAAACTCTTTTCTAATATCTTCAAACATATATTAAAGGTAATACTAATTTAAAAATTTCTCCACATCTTACTTGCCTGAACAGTCATATCCCCTTTATATTTACTATTTAATCCACTACTACCGTAAGGCCTTTCACAACTTTTATCTAACTCTTCAAAAGCTAACTGCGCAATCTTCATACCTGAATATATTCTAATTGGTAATGGAGAAAGATTAGCAATCTCTAATGTCAATCTCAATTTGTTACCTGGATCTAAAAATCCTGCTGTAGCATGTATTATTAATCCCATTCGAGCAAGGGAGCTCTTACCCTCTAATCTACCAACATGTTTATCATCCACTCCTGTTATCTCTACAACATTTGCTAATACAAACTGTCCCGGTTTTAATATATACCCCTCTTTATCATCAATATCTATTCTTAGCATTAAATCATCAACAGGTTTTTTAACATCAATAATTTCATGCTTATCTGTATCAAATGCAAGTATTACACCATCTAAATGTAAATCATATGAAGCAGGCTGTACAAATTCATCAGAGAATGGCTCTATACTTATCTCTCCAATTTTTAACTTCTCCTTGATACTTCTATCTGAAAGAATCATCTTAAAAATATTTTTAAATTAACTTCTATCAAGAAACTGAGTACGAGATTTAGGATCTGGTTTCTCAGTATTTATCATTAAAGGATACCATATACCATCAAGAGTGTTTAATAGCTCTAACCATCTATATACCAAACTCCTGTACGATATGTGACCACCTCTTCGAACTCTTAAATTAATCGTATACTGTAAATCATCAAAAGAACCATAAAAACAGTACTTCGTACTATGAGCGTGGGGAAGTAGATACTTTGTATACTCTTTTGATGCATCATCAGACATAAATTGTGTAGATACCTTTCTCCATTTTTTAATCATTTCATATGTTTCTATTAAACTCTCTTCATACTCATTTCTTAGATTTTGTAGCTCCTCTATCTCTAAATAGTTACATAGGAAGAAACAATCTTTACTCTCTCTACTTAATTCATTATCAATATCTATATCATCATGGAAAAGGGGCATATATCTTTCTAAACTTCTATGCCTATTTAAATCTTTGAGTGTACCTAGTGTAGCCATACCCTCAATCTTAATACTACCACTCTGTCCTAAATTACCAACTAAGTTATGATGATTATGATTCTTAAAAAGTTTCTCCCCAATTCTCTCTTCGTCCTCTTGGTCAAATTCATACTCATATTCACTACCCAATGGATTTAAAAGTAATTCATAATGTGTAAGTAAATCCTCAACAGTATTAGTATTGTAATTAACTAAACATGAATCACATTCACATCCTTTACTAATATATACCCTCTGATTGGAAAGACCCTCTTTCATATACTCTAAAACTTCCTTTGTAGAGTTCTTCCTACAACAGTTTGCCTCTGTATGTCTAATTAATCCATCGGCTTCTTTAATATATCCCTCTATTTTAATATTAGATTCACCTAGTAGATTGTATAGTAATTTCCCAATCTCTTTATCTACAACACTTTTACTCGCATTAAAGTAAGATATTAACTCTGACCAATTTCTAGCAGACATAACTGCTGCCATACTTGTTTGTAAGCCGTAAGGGAGAAGATATCTAGCAGTATCAAAACTTCTAGACTGTAATACATTACTCTCACTTTTATCATCTTCGTTAATATGAAAATACTCTTTTAAAACTATCTTTGTCTTTTTTAATAACCGAGTATAATCGCTCATCTGTTTTAATATGATACTCTCATACTCATCTCTAATACTTTTTGCATTACATAAACTCTTAGGAATTTTAATATACTCTGGTTTTTGAAAATCTTGATATCTAGTAGACCTCTCTTGACCAGAGATAACACTGTTCATATAGAAGATTCTCATAGCCGTAAACATTGGGATATTCTCAATACATACGAAAAGATCTGCCATGTCACCTACTGACTTATGACCGTAACCATGAAAAATACTTTCTAATCTTTGAGATGCATCCGTGTTGTTATCTATTACCTCTTTAGCTATATCTACAATTGAGTCAGCAGATCTGCTGTATCTTGCTCCTAAGTAAGCGTTAATTGAGGGTTGTTTCTGTTTACTATTCTGTAAAAGAGTATGTACCTTAAAACTATTCCATTTAGACTCAGTAACTAAACTTGCGATCTGCAAATCTTTTCTAA
>DAOQBQ010000031.1:0-6141 GCA_035355175.1 Candidatus Dojkabacteria bacterium | reverse complement strand
ATAAAAGTCAATATGGAACATACTCAAATACCGTTACACTTAAATACAGTGATATTGAGGGAGGAGCAATTAAAGAGAAAACTGCTGATGCGACAATAAAGGTTGATTGTGTAGAAGATGTTGTACCACAAACAGGTATATTTGATAACACTTTAGGAAGAATAGCAGTAGGGGTAGTTCTTCTAATTATCGGTACGGTAGTATATACAATACCTAATAGAGTGTTACTTTTATGTAGCAGGGAGAATACATATAAATATAGGGGTAGATTTGAAAAAAGAGTAGCTAATAGATAAAAGAGTGTGATATAATCCCAGAGTCATTAATTAAAAGGAGGTAAATATGGCTGTTATAGTTCATGCCAACGAAAATATAGATAGTGCTCTTAAAAGACTTCATAGAGAAGTTATGAGAGAGAAGATTTTAGAAACATACAGGGAGAAAGCTTTTAGAGTTAAGCCCTCTGTAGGAGATATTCAAAAAAGAAGAGAGTGGGCAAAGATGAAAAGAAGAAGAAGGACTGCTGCAAGAAGAGCAAAGTAAATTTTAATTTCCCTGATTATGTCACTTACTGATAGCATACGAAAAGATATGTTTGAAGAGGTAAAGAAAGGTAATACTACTGGGGCTGATATTTTCAAATTAGTATTAGCGGATATTAAAAATGAAGAGATTGCACTTGATAAAGATTTAACTGATGAAGAGATAGTTACTGTTCTAAGAAGAAGAGAGAAAAAAAGTAAAGATTCAATTTCAGAGTTTTCTAAGATAGGTAGAGACGAGTTAGTTAAAAGAGAAACAGAACAGTTAGAAACTTTACAAAGATATCTTCCCCAATTAATGAGTGATGAAGAGATAGAGTTAGTTGTTAAGAAAGTTATTAATGAGAAATCTGTTACTAGTATCCAGGGTATGGGATTAGTAATGGGTATGGTTATGAAAGAGTTAAGTGGTAAGGCAGATGGTAATACTGTTAAGAGTATTGTTGAAAAATTACTCTCTAAGTAAAGAATATGCAATTAGATATTTTTAATAAAGAGTTAGTAAAAGAGGTAGAGCCAACCTTTGATATATCCTTTGATGATATTTACAATGGGTATTTTGAAATATTTAAGAGTTGGGATATAGATGGTGTAAATATTGTTTTTGTTAAATCAGAGTATATTCACGAGTTAAATATGAAATATAGGGGGATGAATGCTCCTACAGATGTTCTATCGTTTTCCCAGAGTGATAAACAGGGAGAGATATACATTTCACCTGAGTTTGTATATACCAGTTTTAAAGGAGATGAGTTTGAACAAGAGATACTGAGATTGATAATTCATGGGACTCTTCATATACTAGGGTATGATCATAAGGAGAGTATGAATGACTCTTTAGAGGAAGAGATGTTTAGAGTACAGGAGGAATTACTTTTAAAATATATTAAGATATGTTCATAATTACCGGTTTAGGAAATATAGGGAGGGAGTATGAGGATACACCTCATAATGCAGGTTTTCTTTTTGTTGATAGATTAAGAGAGTATCTTTTACAAAATAGTAAGTTACAAGTATCTGAGTGGATAGATGAGAGTAAACTTTTTCTTTCAGATATATGTAAGATTAAAAAGAATGGCGAGTTAATAGGGATATTACAAAAACCCCAAACATTTATGAATGCTTCAGGGAGTGCTGTTGGCCTGGTTATTAAGAAATCTGAGTATGATAAATACATATTAGTACACGATGATCTGGATATACCTTTGGGAGAGTATAAAATACAGTTTGGGAAGTCCCCTAAGGGCCATAGAGGGGTACTTAGTGTAGAGGGCGTATTAGGTAATCAGTTTGATAGGGTAAGGATAGGTATTGAGAACAGGGGAAGGAGGGTTATCTCAGGAGATGAGTATGTTTTAATACCTTACTCTAAAAAGGAGTTAGCTATACTTGAATCAGTAATAGATGAGGCCATCTCTAAACTAACTATGGAATACTTACAACTTTAAGCTCTGTATTTGGATACTCTTCTTGGATTTCTTCTATCGTATGCGTTATCAACCTTTCATCATCTTCTAGTACAGTTCCAAATGAGTTATTATCAAGTACTATACCCATATTAATTAAAGTATTTTCTCTTAATACAAAGAATATACTACCTCTGTAGCCATCAATATCTTCACTTTCAAATGTCCCTATCTCTGATATATATTCATAGAGCGTAGTAGGATATGATATATCTAAAATATATTTCTGGATATTGTATTTAGTTTTTGTATACTCTTTTAATATTGGTTCAAGTGCAAGATTTTGTTCAAAGTATGCCTGAGATATTAACCTGTAGGAGTTAAATGCACCGAAAGAGTATTTAATATCTTTTTGTGTAGTTACCATATATCTATTTAAAGATATACTTTCTACAAAACTAGCAATTTTCTCTTTGTCTACCTCATATATATTGTATATACCGTTACCATTTGTATCGGGATCATATCTATCTAGTATTTGATCATAATCAGAGTCAGATATTTTATAACCGTTTTCAAAATGATTCTGTTTGTTGTATGTATTTAAGTTCATATATATTGAAAATATTAAGAATATTGATGTTAAGAAAATGAATCCTACTATGGAATACTTAACCACCTTAATATCTTTCAAGTATTTCTTTACTATGAAGTAGAGAAATATTGATACTGCTACTAACTCTGTCGCAAATATTGGAGAGAGTAAATAGCTTGCAAAGTAGTTAGGTTTTAATACTCCCCCCAGTATAGAAATCTGAGTCTGTAGGGGGAATAGAATGCGGGAATGATTAAAGAGAATATCTGCAGATAGGTGGGATAGTGTACCGATGAGGAAAGAGATTTGTATTACATTAACCAGTTTATCTGAAAGAATATCTCTCTTCTCTTTTCTAAGTACTCTTTTTAATATTTTTAATATTAATATCAGTAGTAACCATAGAACAACAAAGTAGAGAATACTGTGTGTAAATATTAAATGATGATTAAAAGAGGGTATATTTGTCATACTTAGTATAGCCAAATCTATATCAGGGAATATCCCAAAGAGGATACTAAGTAACATTACTAATAGTTGTTCTTGATTAGATAGTGTATTTATTTCTTTCTTTTGTATTACTTCATTTAATACATATGATATTGGGCCGTGTGCAATAAACATAGATAGTATTTTTTAAATTATCCTTTCTAATTATACACTTCCTTGTTAAAATATGCCTGAAAAATGAAAAACTTTACACAGGATTTTTTTAAAATATTCGATACCCCTAAATTAGATAAATACTCAACCATTACTGTTAGTAAGGGTTATGAGGAGTTTATTGCAGAGATACTAGGCAGAAAGCTTGATAAAAGTATATATTTTGTTCCTAAAAAGGATACAGAGATACATTTTAAGGAGTACAAAGTGGGTGATAAATGGGATATATCAGAGCTAATATCTCTTGGGTATGAAAATGTTGAAAGAGTTTGGAGTAGTGGTGAGGTAGCAGTATTGGGCGAGAATGTATTAATATGGCCATTTAGTTCTAAGTTTGTATTTAGATTTGTACTTTTTGGAAATGAGATAGAGAGTATAGAGGTGTTAGAGCCAACAAACAGAAAGAGGATAGATAGCAAAAGTACTGTAAAGATACTTCCTAATATGGGAGATACAGTTGTTGGTAATGAGATAGGTGGTGAAATGTTAATACTGGAGTGTATACCTAATATCTTTTTAGAAGAGGATGTAATAGACATGGGTATTAGAGGGCTACCATACTTTTCTGTTGCTTCTTTAACAAAGTCATCAATAAATATATTGGAAGATTACAAAAACAGAGGGTATGAGATTTGGTATATATCTAATGATCTTTTTAAGTATGATTCTGATAGTCTACTATCCAAGTATATTACAAGAACTTATGAGGTAGATGATTCTGTCGAAGAGAGTTTGAGAAAGGGGTTCCTTTATGAAAAAGGTAAGATTTTAGTCTTAACCGATACAGAGGTATTAGGAGAGGTATTACTAAGACATGAAGGAATGGATAAGAAAATAGATGCTTCATCTATAGATCTTTTGAAAAAGGTCTTAGTTGGAGACTTTGTAGTACATGAAGACCACGGTATTGGGAAGTTTTTAGGTATAGTTGAAAAAGAGGGCACTCAGTATATTGAGATAGGGTATGCAGGGAATGATAGACTGTTTGTGCCCTTGTACTCCTCAAGCAAGGTTATGAAATATATTGGTAGTGGTAAGGCACAACCGATATTAACGGGGTTAAATAGTGGAGTATGGAGTAGAGTATCTTCTAGGGCGAAGGAGGATGTACAGGAGGTAGCAAAAGAGTTACTTCAGATATATGCATTAAGAGAGATATCTAAATGTAAGAGGGTAATATCCTCTGAAGGGGAGATGGATGAGTATTGGAAATTTGTTAATGATTTTGAATTTAGTGATACTGAGGATCAATATATAGCTAGTAAGAAGATATCTCAAGATTTAAAAAGAGCTGTCCCTATGGATAGATTACTTGTAGGGGATGTAGGGTTTGGTAAAACAGAGATAGCTATGAGAGCTGCATTTGCTGTAGTAAATAGTGGTATGCAGGTAGCAGTGTTGGCTCCTACAACAGTACTCGCTAATCAGCATCTGAGAGTATTTAAGGAGAGATTTAAGGGATATCCTTTTGAGATATCTTTAATATCTAGATTACAAAGTGAGAAGGAGAAGGTAGCTATTGAAGAGAGTGTTTGTAAGGGTAAGATAGATATATTAATTGGTACACACGCATTACTTGCTCAAAGTATTAAGTTTAAAGATTTAGGGTTACTAATAGTTGATGAGGAGCAAAAGTTTGGAGTAAAACAGAAAGAGAAACTTAAAGGAAGTAGAGTTGATACTCATGTTCTGTCTATGACAGCTACCCCCATTCCTAGAACTTTGAATCTCTCTTTAATGGGGGTAAGAGATATCTCAGTATTAGCTATTCCACCATTGGGTAGAAAGGAGATTAAGAATGAATTCTCTAAGTTTAGTTTTGATAAGGTTAAAGAATGTATTATTAGAGAGTTGAAAAGAGATGGACAAGTTTACTATCTTCATAACAGGGTAGAGAGTATTTACGGTTTAGAAGAGAAGTTAAAAGAGTTAATCCCAGATATTAGGATAGAGGTAGCACATGGTAGATTGAGAGGAGATAGGTTGATTGATGTAATGGATAGGTTTGTTAAACATGATATAGATGTTTTACTTTGTACTACCATAATTGAAAACGGTTTGGATATATCTAATGCTAATACATTAATAGTTGATGATGTGAATAGGTTGGGCTTATCTCAGATGTATCAGATTAGAGGTAGGGTAGGTAGAGGTGAGAAACAGGCGTATGCATGTTTTCTGTATGATGAACTAAGAGGAGATTCACAACTTCGTTTAGAAGCTTTAAGGGAATCGGAGGCACTAGGTTCTGGCTTTGTTTTGTCTAACAGAGATTTAGAGATTAGGGGTGCAGGTGATATCTTGGGTAAGAAACAGAGTGGTACCATTAATTCAATTGGATACGGTTTGTATACACAGCTATTAAATGATGCAGTGAAAGAATTAAAAAAGAGTTAGTGGGTGACGATTTGTTTAATGTTCAAATATTTTTTACTTGTGAGTAACAAATTTCTCAGCTATTATGTACATCATGCCTACCGTCTTGTATAGAAAATATCGTGCTCAAGATTTTGATGAATTAATAGGTCAAGAGCATATCATTAAGATACTTAAAAACGCTGTAAAGAGTAATCAACTCTCTCATGCATTTCTTTTTGTTGGTTCAAGGGGTACTGGTAAAACCAGTACAGCTAGAATACTTGCTAAGGCAGTTAACTGTCAGAAGGTCAAAAAAGATGGTAACCCATGTAATAAATGTGAGGTATGTGTTTCGATTACTAATGGTAACTACTTAGATTTAATTGAGATAGATGCTGCATCAAACAGGGGTATAGATCAGATTAGGGATTTAAAGGAGAGAATAGAGTTTGCACCATCTAAGGGTCGTTTTAAGGTATACATTATTGATGAGGTACATATGTTGACCAGTGAGGCGTTCAATGCTCTCCTAAAGACACTGGAGGAGCCTCCTGAGCATGTAATCTTCATACTAGCT
>DAOQBQ010000030.1:0-6147 GCA_035355175.1 Candidatus Dojkabacteria bacterium | reverse complement strand
GCACTTAAAGCTAAAGAGCTATACAAAAGAGATGATGAATATATGGTTAGAGACGGAGAAGTATTAATAATTGATGAGTTTACTGGAAGAGCTATGACGGGTAGAAGATACAGTGAGGGTTTGCATCAAGCAATTGAAGCAAAGGAGGGTGTAGAGGTTAAAAGAGAGAGTAGAACTATGGCTACAATTACCTTACAGAACTACTTTAGGTTGTATTCATATTTATCTGGTATGACAGGTACAGCATTAACAGAAGCAGAAGAGTTTGCATCTATATATAAACTGGATACAATTGTTGTTCCTACAAATAGGCCTGTTGTTAGAAAAGATTACAATGATGTTGTGTATAGAACACAGATGGGTAAATTTAAAGCAATAGTGGAGGATATTAGAGAGCATCATAAAGAGGGACAACCTGTATTAGTAGGTACTACTTCTGTTGAGAAATCTGAGGTGCTCTCTACAATGCTTTCTAAGGAGGGTATTACCCATGAGGTATTAAATGCCAAACAGCATGAAAGAGAGGCTAAGATTGTCTCACAGGCCGGTCAGAAGGGCTCTGTAACTATAGCTACGAACATGGCAGGAAGAGGAACAGATATTGCATTGGGAGATGGTGTTAAAGAGGTTGGTGGTTTGTATATCATTGGTTCTGAACGACATGAATCTAGAAGAATAGATAATCAGTTAAGGGGTAGATCAGGAAGGCAGGGTGATCCTGGTTCATCTAAGTTCTTCGTATCTTTCGAAGATGAGTTAATGCGGCTTTTTGGTGGAGATAGAATGCAAACTGTAATGACTCAGGTAGGACTTGATGATGAGACACCAATATCAATGGGTATACTGGGTAAAACTATTGAGAATGCTCAAAAGAGGGTTGAATCACACAACTATGATATCCGAAAACATCTAGTTGAGTATGATGATGTATTAAATCAACAGAGAAATATCATTTATGACCTTAGGAGTAAGATATTAGAGATATCTAACCAGGAGTATGTAGAGAGTAAATTAGATTTAGAGAAAGATATTAAATACTGTTTAGGTCTTGATATAGAAGAACTTCAAGACATATTAGATGGTTTTGCATTAACCAAAAGAGAGACATGGGATATTCCCTTTATCAAAGAGCTAAAGTTTAGAGTAACTCCTCTTGATATATTCATATTAAAAAAGATACTTGAGCATGTAGATTTCCTTGTACAATCTAAATTGGATGGGGATATGGAGATAGATAATATTGAGGAGAGGAATATATATATTCAGATTAAAAACTTACTTACAGACGAGATATTTGAAAAAGCAGTTAAGAGGTTTAAGTTTAAGAGTAGTATTGAATACTTTAGAAGTTTAGATGAGAAGAGTGTAGTAGGAAGAAGTAAAGAGTTAAAAAGATTAATACTGATATCATATATTGAGCATATATATGGTATAGGGCCACTGCCTATGAGTGAACTATCTAAGGTATTAATTCTTCAGAGTATTGATAGATACTGGATGGAGCATTTAGATAATATGCAAGACTTAAGAGAGGGTATATCTTTGAGAAACTTAGCTCAAAGAGATCCTTTAGTAGAGTACAAGAATGAAGGGTTTAAACTTTTTGATGAGATGTTAGTAAATGTAGATCAAAATACAGTAAACAGATTCTTTAAGGTTAGGGTAGTAAGAAGAGAAGATCAACTTAGAGCACCTGTTAGAACAGAAAAACAGGAAGTAAAGAGTTTAACAGACAATAGGCCAGGTAAAGTAGATAAACAGGTTACTGTAAAAAGAAGTAGTACTAAGGTGGGAAGGAATGATCCTTGTCCATGTGGTAGTGGTAAGAAGTACAAAAAGTGTTGTTATCCTAAGTATGGGTAATTGACTACCAAGAACCCCCACCTTTTCCCTTTTCTTTTCCATCATCTATCTTTGTTGGTTGCTTTATTAAAGAAGATAATAGCTTAAGAAGTTTTTTTATCATATTTAAATATATCATACTAAGATAAGAAAGTAATTACTTTCTATGAAGGGATAATCTAATCATCTTAATATAGGATATATTATAGGTTCATTGACCTATGTTGTTTATTTATAATATTCTAGAATACTGTAATTAACCAATATTATGACAAAAAAGGAAGAAACAAAAAAAGTAGTCCCCCAGAGAAAGAGTGTACATGTAGTATTTTTCTCATGCGAAAACTGTGGTGAAGAGGTAGAGTATATTCAATTCTGTCCAGACTGTGGTAAACCAATGAGAGTTATTGATGTTGTAGAGAAGTTCGGTGAAGATGCAGAGGGGTTTATAAAAAAAGTTGAGGATAGATTATCTAATGGAAGTAGTAAAGAAAATAACAATATTGAGGTAGAGGAAGAAGAAGAAGAGGTCTCTAATGTAATAGTGTTGGGGGAGGATGAGCATATTGAGGAAATTCCTGAGGTCGAAGAGGTAGACTCTTTGGGTGAAATATTCCCTGATGATGATTCAGATTCAGATGTTAAGCCAATTAGTTCAGATGATGATTTGTCAGATTTAGATGATATTGTTGCAGAGTTAGATAAGGAGGATGATGATTTCTCTATGGATGATTTCGGGGATGATGGTCTTCCTGAGCTTTAGTAATCTTAAAGTTTCTCAAAGTACTTACTGTGTTAATAAATAAAGGATATAATTGGCGTATACATAATATTCTTAAATATATAAATGCCAGATAAAAAAGTATACAAATTGGCTATAGTATGTGACCCTTTGTATAAAAGAGGAGGAGCAGAGGTACAGCTAAGATATATGTTGGATACTTTTCCAAAGAAAACTCTTTTTACTGCTTACTGTGATAAAAATTACATTAAAAAAGAGTTTCCTGATATAAAGATAAAGACCTCTTTTATGCAATACTTTCCATGGAAGTTTCAATTAAGACACTTCTACAATCTGTTCTTACCATTAGCGTATAGGAGTTTTAGGTTTAAGGAGTATGACTTAATACTATCTATATCTATTAGTTTTGCTAAGTTTGTAAGAGGTAGTATCCCCCATGTAAATATATGTATGACTCCACCCAAATTCTTTTGGGAAAAAAGTGGTAGAAGTTTAAAGGGTCATAATGAGTTAAAGGGTATAAATAGGGGGCTCTTTAAATTCTATGCCTTTTTTATGGATACATTTTTAGAAGATATATGGAAGAAGTGGGATAGAAATGCGGCAAGAAGAGTAGATTACATAATAGCGATATCTAATGTTGTTAAAGAGAGAATTAAGAAGTATTACGATGTAGATGCTGATGTAATATATACACCTGTCGGTGTAAAAGAGATAAGTAAGGAGAGTAAAAAGTATAGAAAAGAGAATTGGTTTCTGTATCTTGGTAGAGTTGAAACATACAAAGGGGTTGAGTTAGCAATTAGGGCTGCTTCAGAGGCGAAGGTGCCTCTTAAAATAGCTGGTATAGGGAATGATTTAGAGAGGATGAAGGAGTTAGTTAGGAAATTAAATGCAAAGGGTTTAATCAAATTCCTTGGATATTACTCAGATGAAGAGAGGCCTGTGCTTTTAGCAAAAGCGAAGGCATTAATATTCCCAGTAAAAGGAGAGGACTTCGGAATGGTTCCTGTTGAGGCAAACGCTGCAGGTACCCCAGTTATTGCTTACAAAGATGGTGGTGTACTTGAGACTATCTCAGATAGTAATCCAAAAACAGGTATATTTTTTGATAAGTATGATTACAAAGAGTTAGTAAAAATACTTAAGAGATTTAATGTGAAAGAGTTTAATGCAGATGGATGTAGAAAACAGGCTGCTCAGTTCTCTTCAGAGATATTCCAATACAAATTGAAAAGATATGTTGAGGATATATTAGAAAGTAAAAAGGAGAATGAGTAGAGATAATATAATAGTTTTAAAGTCAATTAATTACTCTGAGGCAGACAAAGTTCTTACTGTCTTTGGTAAACGAATGGGAAAGTTTACTCTTTTTGCAAACGGTATTAGGAAGATAAATAGTAAGAATAGGGGGAATATGCAAACCTTAAATGTATGTGATATATCCTTTTATGAAGGTAAAGGATTACCAGTACTTACTGAATCTCAATTAATATATTGTGCCAATACAGATATACTTAAAGATAGGATATCAGATATTAAAAGAGTATTAGATGTACTAAATAAGATACTTCAAGAGAGTGATCCTAATGAGAAGGTATTTAATATATTAGAGAGTGTATGTAAGAAGAATTTCGATATAGAGAGTGTTAATAGGTTTAGGATAATATTTTTAAAAGAGATGGGATATCTTGGAGATTTCTCATCTTGTAGTGTATGTGAGTGTAAAGATGGGTTAGAATATATAGATTTAAAAACTTTTGCTCTTCTGTGTAAAAACTGTTACAGTAAAAAGAGAAAGGGTACTAAAGTAGGAGGAAATCCATACATTGAAAAAAGTTTTACTGAGGCATTAGATAGATACATTAAAAAAGTGATTGAGGAGATTTAAAAAATGAAATTAAAAACTGCCTTATTTACAATATTATTAATTGCTTTCTTTTCCATATCGTCAGTATATTCGCAAAACATGTATCCAACTGAGACGGAGATGGTCACTGTTACTGGGCAGATTACGGTAGATATATACTCTACTGTTAATCTTAATCCTGTGACTGTTGAAATATATCAACCAAGTACTGTTACTATTAGAATACTTACCCCCTCTGGGATTGGGATATCTGGAAGAACTGTAATTATTGTTTCTCCTAGTTTAAATATTACTCAACCAAGTACTGTTACAGATTCTACGGGTAAAACTACGGGTACTGTTTACGCTACAACTCCTGGTACATATCTAGTTTGTGCTAAAGATACAACTTTGGGATACGATATTAATATACAGAACTGTAAAACACTGTATGTTGTTCCTGTTGCTGTACCAACTTTTCTTCCAGAGCCATACTACACGAAAGGTACTAGTAATACAGTACTTTGGAATAATTTGGGTTCTGGATATCAGTACTTCGTAGAGGTAAGTGAGGATCCTAATTTTGGGACAGTAACTGCTAATTCTGGGTGGGTATCTAATACCTCATATGAGTTTAGTAATTTAGAGGATGGGAAGATGTATTTCTATCGTGTGAAAGCGAAGAACTCATCCGGTGGACAAAGCTCTTGGTCAAGCACAGTATTTAGTGTACAGGATGCGCAACCCCCAGTAATTGAGGTCGTAAGTATAGGAGATGTTGGTGTAAATGATACTGTAGAGTGGAACTCGAACGATACAGTGGAAATGGTTTTTAAGGTTACGGATAACCTCCAATTGGAAACAGTTACCTTCCTGTGTGTGAACTCAAAGGGGGAGACATATATCTGTACAACTGATTATCACATGGAGGGGGACAATCTAATTGTTAGTATTAGGTTAGGGGACTTAGAGAGGGTATCTGGTGCATATTTAAGAGAGGGTTATGAGTTTTGTGTAGAGGCAAGGGATGTTGCAGGTAATATTACAAGAAAGTGTGGTATAGAAATTACTGTTCCTAAGGGAGAAGTAGTTCCAGCTAAACCTCCTATTATTGACCAAGTAGAAAAAGTTATTGAAGATATAGGGGATGGTTTAGATGATACAGTTGGTAAGCTTGAACCTGTAGATTTAGAAAGGATTACTGCAACTACAAGTATAATTACTGTTACAACAGGTTTGTTTATAACGATAGGGAGCTTGTTAAACTTACCGTATTTCTTACTTCAATTTGTTTTAAATCTACTTTCATGGTTTGGCTTTAGAGCTGGTGCAAGACCTTTAGGTTATGTTTACGATTCGCTTACTAAAGAACCAATAGCCCAGGCAATTATTAGAATATATGATGAGAGTGGAAAGATAGTGTGGTCTGATGTTACAGATTCTAATGGTTACTTTGTAGCCAAATTAAAAGAGGGTAAATACAGGATAGAGGTTAGAGCACCTGATTATACATATCCTTCTAATATTGTATTTGGGAGAGAGGACTATCCTTTAATAAATGTATATCATGGAGAGTATTTTCAGATTATTAATGAAAAAGAGCTTAATTTTGCAATCCCTCTTGATCCTAAAGAGGCTTCTAAGTTTAAGATATGGAGAGAGATAGTATGGGGTAGGATAAAGGTATTTATTAATATTTTACATATACTTCTTT
>DAOQBQ010000029.1:0-6209 GCA_035355175.1 Candidatus Dojkabacteria bacterium | reverse complement strand
CACAGGTTCATACTCTGCTGTTAATATTGTATTTCCATATGAGTCTTTTTCTTCATATGTATATCCCTCTTTACCTGTAATATCTCCAAAGTAGAAACCCTCTATTCCGTACTGTCCTAAGTCATTTCCTTCACTATCTTTTCCAATAAAACCGAGGGCGTGTGCAGCTAGTTCACCATTAGGATATACCCTTTTAAGTGCCCTTTCAAAGTATAAACCGAAACCAAGTTTACTATCTTTCTCATCTCCAAAGATATTTGCATTAGCTAAGGCAGTTTTAGTTTCAGTGTCTACTCCTTTTGCTAGATTAACATATTGAAAATCATCAGTTATTTTCTCTTTAATAGTATTACTCTCTACTGCAAGAATAGATGAAACGGTTGAAACAAAGAGATCTTCTTTACTAAAAAAAAGTGCTCTCTCTTTCTCATCAGTACTCAGTGAGGCATATACATTCCATATTGGCTGGTCTACGGCCAGTACAGTTCCATCACTTGCATATATCATTCCTCTTTCAGCAGTTTGTTTACCTTTATCTGTATACTGCTGTTTTGCCATTGTTGAAAATCTTTCAGATTCTAGTACTTGCCAACGGAATGCTTGTATTAGAATTATTAATCCAAGAGCAGTTAAAAAGATAGTAACAATTTTGTAATTATCTTTCTGTATTTTAGCTCCAGGGGAAGATTTCTTGTTTCTATGTTTTGATGAATGAAGATGACTTAAGCTAGTCATTAGTTATTTGCAACTAAGGTAGAATCTTGTATGTATATATATGTTTGTGCTTTGATGACAGATAGATTAAGTTTCTTTTCAGAGAGATTCTCTATTACCTTTAATGAACTACTTTTTGCAACCTCTTCAGACATCTCCCTATTCTCTTCTAGTAAATGTTCCTTCTCAGTATTTAAGGATTCTAATCTACTTCCAAGTGGTGTTAATATTGAATTGACTATTAACTGAGATAGGACAAGAATTACAAAGGAAGCAAGTAATGTTATCGCAAATATATTTTTCTTCTTCTCTTCAGTTTTTTTCATTGGGCAGTTTTTTTGTTATATCTTTTCAATAACTCTTAATTTAGCTGAAGCGGATCTAGGATTAACTCTTACCTCTTGGTCGGTTGGGGCTATATTTTTTTTAGTAAGAAGTAATCCCTCTCCGCTTTCAACTAATATATTAAAATAGTTTTTTATTATCCTATCTTCTAATGAATGGAACGATATTACACATATCCTTCCTTTACTGTTTAAGAGCTTAAAAGATTTGTCTAACCCTATCTTTAAAGAGTTTAGTTCATCATTTACCGCAATTCGCAGGGCCTGAAAGACCCTGCGAGAAGGGTTCTTAGAACTTTGATGAGCTGCCGGCACAACTCTATAGACAAGTCTTGTAAGATCTCCAACAGTATTAATATTCGTAATATTCTTCTTAATCTCTTTTACTATTCTTCCTGCATATCTCTCCTCTCCATAGCTATTTAAAAGAGTAATTAGCTCTTTTTCCGAAAGGACAACCAGTAAATCTTTAGCAGTCACTCCTAACTCTTCATCCATTCTCATATCAAGTGGTTCGTTCTCTTCTAGATAACTAAATCCCCTGTTATGTGAGCTTTCTAACTGTCTCGAAGAGAGTCCTAAATCCATTAATACTCCATATGGTTTCCTACCTATATCTTGTATCAAAGAGTCTATCTTAGAGAAATTAGATTTTTTGATTATCCAATTACTCTTAATACTATCTTTGTAATACTCTTTAACGAAATCTATAGCGTGTTGGTCTTGATCTAAACTTAGAAGTAAACCGTCTTGATTTAATCTTTTGTATATCTCAAAACTATGTCCTCCATCTCCAAGTGTGCAATCTATATAGAAGTTATTAGGTTTAATATCCAAATTCTCAATTACCTCATTTAGCAGTACTGGTATGTGTATTTTTTTCATTTAGCTACTCTGTTTCATTTTATCTATCTCCCCTGCTATCTCCTCTCCATGTGTTTTAAGATATTCAACTCTTTTTAGCCATTTATCTTTATCCCATACCTCTATCCAATTAATGAGACCAATAAATGTGACCTCTTTGGATAGACCTGCATGTTCAAAGAGTGATTCTGGTATTAAAAATCTTCCCTGTTTATCTACTGATATCTCTATTGCACCACCTATTAGGAATCTACTTGTATCACGAATATTTTTATTTATAAAAGAGCCACCTATTACATCTTTAGCAATCTTTTCCCACATTCCCTTATTAACAAGTATTAAGGAATCTTCATACCCTCTTGTTAATATTATTTCCTCTCCAAGTTCATCTCTAAACTTTTTTGGAAGTGATACTCTTTTTTTATCTCCGATAGTACTTCTGTACTCTCCTATAATCATAAGATGAATATATCATCTTTCACCACTTTTTACCACTTCTTGCCAATAATTTACATTTATTTCATATTTAGGTCAAGAGTGTATTACTACAAGCTATACATTATGAAGATATTACCTATTAAGAAAAGGAAAGAAAAGAATATATGAATTTCTCTATGTGTACCCAATAGCTAATTAAGAGTGTTTTATAAAATTCTTTCAATAAAGATGAAACTAATATTTATACTTAATATATATAACTATTCATCCCATCTAATATCTGCACCCAACTTCTGTAAGTTTTCTACAAAATTAGGATGAGCCCTTTTAATTGTATCTGCATTTAAAATTACACTCTCGCCCTCTATAGTTAGTGCAACCATTAGTAGTGCTACAGTTGCTCTAATAATATTTGGAGCATCAACAGTTGTTGGTCTTAACTCTTTTCCACCAAATACAATTACTCTATGAGGATCACACATGACAATATGTGCTCCGAATTTAATCATCTCAGGTATCCAAAAAAAACCTCCTTCATACAATTTATTCCAAAACATACTATTTCCCTCTGCTCTAACAGCTAAAGCCATTATCAGTGGTAAGAGATCTGCAGGAAAGTAAGGCCAAGGAGCTGCTTCAACCTTTTGTAAGAGATTCTTTGTAAAGGGCTCAACAACTCTTAATTGTCCATTGTTAACAGAGTAAGCAGTATCTCCATCATATTTTATTTCAACTCCAAATTTTGCGAAAGTTTTATTTATTAATTGAAAATGTTCAGGGATAGCGTTTTTCACCCTTACATTTCCTCCAGTCATAGCACCAAGAGCTAGTAATGTAGTTATCTCATGATGATCAGATGATATTGTAAATTCGGTACCATGCAACTCTTTAACTCCATGAACAGTGAGAGTTGAAGAACCTATACCTTCAATATTAGCACCCATTTTAACTAAGAAGTTACATAAATCCTGTACATGTGGCTCTGATGCAGCGTTAACCATAACGGAGGTTCCATTGGCTAATGATGCAGCCATAGCAAAATTCTCTGTAGTAGTAACAGACATATAGTCTTGCCATAAACTACCTCCATCTAATCCATCCTTTGCTTCAATCTTAATATTTTCATTAGATGAAATATGTGCTCCTAAAGTTTCTAATACCTCAAGATGAGGATCTAATTCTCTAATACCTAAAGAGCATCCTCCTATCTCTTCTTTTACTTCTAATACCCTGTGTCTATGTATTAATGGGGCTAAAAGAAGTACAGCTCCTCTCATTCCCAATGGAAATCCTGTATCTCCAAAAGATTCACAGAAGTTAGAGTTATCAATAACTATCTCCTCTTTCTCTTTATTCCACTCTATTTTAGAACCTAAACTTTGCATTAGCTCTATTAATTTAGCTACATCGGTTAATTCAGGAAAGTTTTTAATTGTAACAGGCTCATTGGTAAGAAGAGTTGCACAAAGTATTGGTAATGCAGAGTTCTTGTTTCCTGCTGGAGTTATCTCTCCATTTAATTTATTTCCCCCTTTTACTATTAAGTTTGACATATATGCGTATTAGATAATATTAATTTCACACTCTAAATCTAAATTGGTATTAGATTTAAAATCATCTTTCATTTTATTAATAAATGTTAAAATATCATCTCCTGAAGCATAGCCATAGTTTGTAACTATTAATGGATGATATATCCATGTTCCAACATTTCCATCTCTCCTATTCTTCCAACCCAATTTCTCAAGTACATATGCAGCAGGTATTTTAACAATATTTATATCTTCAGTTTCAAATTTAGGTAACTCAGGAAAAGTTTTAAGTAGCTTCTCATATTGAGAAACAGTAATCTGTGGATTTTTAAATGCACTTCCACAAGAGCCATACTCTTTTACTTTAGGTAATTTACTCTCCCTTATACTCTTAATACAATCATACATAGATTTTGGTGTAACCTCTTTTTCTCCGAGGCACTCTTTTATACCAGAGTATAGAAGATACTTTTCATCTATACTATTTTTAAATATTGGAAGCTTAAATGTAACTGATTTAACAATTACTTTGTTTTTTAATTCATTCTTAAAAACACTATCTCTATATCCAAATTCACACTGTGCATTATTAAGTGTTTTAAGAGTATGATTTTTAGTATCAAATGTCTCTACCTCTTCTAAAAAGTCTCTAATCTCAACACCGTAAGCACCAACATTTTGTATGGGTGTTGCTCCTACACTGCCAGGAATATATGCTAAATTGTGTAGACCTACAATATTATTTTTTACACTCCATTTAACAAAAGAGTCCCAATCCTCTCCTGCACTAACCTTAACCTGTATATATGTTTCTGTTTTACTTAATATTGTCTTTCCTTGGTTTTTAATATGGATTACAGTACCTTTAAAATCTTTAGTAAAGAGAGTATTAGAACCACCACCAAGAATTAATATATTAGAATCTTTTAAACAATCAAAAAACTCATCTTTGAAAAAATCTCCATCAGAATCAATACTACACAAAGTATCAACAGAGATATCTACGCCAAATGTATTCAAATCTTTAATTGATATATTGTGTTGTATATTCATTAAGCTAGTATATATCAGTTAGTAAAGAAACTGTAGTTCCTATTTAATATATTTACTCAATATATCTTCAAGCATAGAGGAAATTGCATTTGTAGGAAAGAGCTCTTCTAATTTATCTTTATCAAGATCTCTTAATGTTATCTGTTGCCCTAATTTCTCAATCTCTTTAACAATATCACACTCTCCTAAGTATTTTTCTTCTAATATATTGGCAGTACCTATATCATTTAAAACTTTTGCATTTAAATACTGTTCATTATGTGTAACCCAAGGTATTGGTATGAATAGAGCGTATTTTTTTAATACCCCTATCTCATATACAGTATTAGCACCCGCTCTTCCAACAAAGTAATCCATATTATTTAAAACATACCCGATACTATCACTATCAATATATTTTTTAATTACCACCCTCTCCTTCTCTTCAGCAATTAAACTGTTCTTAATATCTATACCTTTTTCAAAATCTTTGTATACCTCATTGTCTCCAGTCTGAAGTAGTACCCTGTATTTTTTAAGTAGTCTTGGTAAAGATTCAAATATTTTTGTATTAATAATATGGGAGCCTAAACTTCCTCCAGATATATATATAAATGGTAATTCCTTGTTTGTGACCATTAAAGAGAGTATCTCTTTATCTGTTTTTGGGGTTACATCTTTTACAAAGACATCTTTTCGTACAAGATTCCCCACATGTTTTGTCTTCTCTTTAGGAAAGAACATTGATGAGTTTTGAAACGATATATATATTTTTTTTGCAAACTTACCAATTATCTTGTTTGATAGCCCTACAGTAGCTGTTTGTTCATGTAGGTATATGGGTTTTCTGTAAAAGAATCCAGCCATACAAACAGGAACAGACACAAATCCTCCAGAAGACAGTATTAACGAAGGATTAAACTTCTTAACAATTTTTAAAGAATCAAATAAACCAAGTACAGATCTAAGCAGTAAGGATAGAGAATTGAAAGATAGCTTCCTTTGTAATTTACCAGCTCTAATATATTCTGTTTTAAATTGAGCATCTTTAAACTGTTTCTGTTCAAGAGAGTTTCCCTTGTTCTCACCCTCCATTCCTAAATCTCCTCCTACATACATTATATTAGCTGTAGGTATATCATAATCCTGTATTAAAGAATCTATTACTGTTTTAGCAACAGAGATATGTCCCCCACTTCCACCACCAGTGACCATTATTTTAATTTCAGACTTAAGCATTCTTTGTATATCTACTAACATTTAAAAGTAATCCAAAAGCTATCAT
>DAOQBQ010000028.1:0-6318 GCA_035355175.1 Candidatus Dojkabacteria bacterium | reverse complement strand
CTTTTGAGGATACTTTTTGAGAACCGTTTCCTCAATTCCCAAACCACTGTTCGCAACAAGTTCCTGCTTCTTACAGATCCCCATAGACAGTACAATATTAATAGTGGAGAGGGGCTCTATGGCAATATTCTCTTTTGAATCCTTGCTTAATGATTCAATGAACTCATTTGTTAAAAAACCATATGTATCAATGTGAGCCACTTGGTATTCTTCTAAAATCTTAATGGGATTTTTTTGATTAGAGTCTTTTTTCTCAAAGAAAGGTATAGAAGAAATATCAATAGTAGTTTCTTTCTTATCCACAAGGAATAAGTCAATATCCTTTGTCTTGTTAATTAATATTGGAATTTCTTTTAAAATTACTACTTCGTTTAGTTTCTCTTCACCGATAAGGGGAAATAGGTTTCGGACTTGGGATGTATTTGAAGAGAAGAGAATATCCTTAGCTTTTAATCCAGGAAATAGTACGGGAGTATTAGGAACTTCTACTGAAAAGGTTAGGGTGAGTAACCCAACATCAACTGTTGCTTGGACGGTTTCAATTGCAGCAACAGGGGGTGATTCAGCAGTATGGACAGACGGAGGGACAAATACATATCCTTACAATAGCGCAACAGGGGCGGATAATGGGAGATTAACCGTAGATGCTGCAACAAGTGGTGTTATCACTCCAGCAAGTGGCTGCTCTGCAACAAGTCTATCAAAGGGAGCTTCTGCAACATTTGTATCTGGGACATTATCTAGTATTACAATTCTTTCTTCAACTACAGGTGCTGATACCTACTGTTACTGGGATTTAACTTCCGTCGGACTTACTCAAAGAATCCCTGCATCCCAGGTTCCAGCATCATACTCTTTGGGTATGACTTTAAGCGTGATGTAAAACTGTATTCCTTATGTTCTGTTTTTGAAATTTTATCCTTTTTTTGTGGGTAGCCCTAAATTTCTTACTGAGAAGATATATTCAGGGCTACCTGATTCTTAGTCTGGAGTGAATTTACGGGCTAAGGCCCATGATAGTTTTTTTGAATCTCCGAAGGGAAGAAACCTAATTAAAACGGATTCAATACTACTAGCTAATGATTGCTCATTATTTGCACCACGTTTTGGGTTAATCTTTCCCTCAAAGTTTTGTTGGGGAATTCTAACGGTTATTTCTTTTTTGGATTTACCATCAGACACTTGTGTCAATGATAGCTCAACTTCGATTTCTCCCAAAAAAGAGTTAACATACTTTTTTCCTCCTACTAACTGGTTCTCCATTATTTCTCCTTTGTTTTAATGTGCTAAGAATCAGGTATATTATACCTAAAAAGGACAAATATTACTATGGGGTGTTATGCCTCTTAATGTATAATTAGTTTTATTTACAGAAAAAATAGAAAGCAGTATGTACTTAATATTGATATTTTGATATACTAATTTCTGCAAATGGAGTGGTAGCTCAGTTGGTTAGAGCATCGCACTGTCACTGCGAAGGTTGCGGGTTCGACCCCCGTCCACTCCGCCAATTTCAATATGTTCCAACAAGACCCGTACACTATGTTTTAAAACCCTTATGGGGATTGAGTTATTTAGACCTTAAAAAGTGAAGTTCTCAAAACTAAGGCCTGGTGGATGAAAAGAGTCAAAAAAGAGATGTTTTTAAAAGCTCTTGGTTCGAAGCTTAAATCTCTAGTTAATGCCTAAAATATTATTAAACCAAATAGAAAAGATCCTAGATTCATAAAAATAGAGACTTTTAATATATCCAAATATTTGAATCCTAACCCCAAACGAAGTAATCCCATTTCTAATATGACAACAATCATCTCTAGAATGAAAATGATAAAATAGTTAATTGGAATAACAAGAAGAACCGAATTCAGCCATAGAAAATAGGAGAGCAAGGGATGGGTTATAAAATTAACAAGAATAAAAATCTTTAATTCTTGTTTCCTCCTATAACCAAATATATAGGCAATACCTATCTCAATAAGTAAAGTTAATATGAGGGTCAAGAAATAAAGTCCAAAACTCATTTCTCCTTAGACTTAGAAATCATAAAGAGTGCTATTATTACTACAACCAAGACTATACCTCCAATTAGAAGGTGTATCGGCTCAATAAGCTCAAAGATGTTGGAAGGCTTGGTCTCCCCCGGATTGTTTTGTGGAAATGGCCAAAGGTCACCTGGCGAAATTAAGTCTGCATAAATAATACCTAAATCTTTCATAAATATATTTATTATAAATTAATTTTGAGTTTACTCTTAAAAAAAGTATACAAGAATTTAAAACTAATAAGGAGAGCACTTGTAGATATGATTATTATTACAAAAGTTATCCAATCCTTACTTATAAAATCCTTAGCTCCAAAATAAGTTGGCAATACACCAATTATTAAGGCCAAAACTGTCAAACCAAACGCAGTAGCAGATCTCCCTGGGAGCATGTTAGACAGCGCCGTAACGGTTATCGGCATTGTCATCTGAAATAGGAACACACCTGCTATTGCCAATACTGGAGAGTTCTGAAAAAAGGAGAGCAACGGAGCTGAAATAAGTAAAGCAAAGATTGCCGTTTTAATCCAACCAAACTTGTCAGCGACAATACCACCCAAAGCTTTACCTGCAAAAATAGCGATGGTCAAGGTTAGTAATAAATTTATATCTACCTTCCAAGTTGCAGTCAATCCATATAATGCTCTTATGGATACTGAAAGTAGAATTAGGATTACAACTAATTTGAAATATCTAATCTCTTGTTTAACAGATTCTTTATGATAGTTGATCTTAGGTACCTTATTTAAAAGGATAAACACACAAGCAAAAAGTAATAAAAGAATAAATGGCCAAGCTGTAAATGTACCACTTTTACCAATAAGGGTTCCCACTGTTAATCCTATAGCACCAGGAGCAACAAAAATTCCAGGTGCAGTGGCTTTTTGTGGATTGATATTTAAACTAATACTACCTCCTCCTACATGGAAAAAAGCGTTTCCTAATCCTGAAAGAATTACAGCTAAAGCTGGAATTTCAAATAAGAATATTGATGACAACACTAAAATACAACCTATTAGTGCACTTACTTTTGGCAATTGGAATCTATCAACAAAATAACCAAAAGGTGCTTGGAGTCCAAAAGCTATTATGTTGTAAGTTACGATAAGAATAAATAACTCTCTTGCTTCAAAACCGTAATATGTTAACGACCCCAAAACAACGGATACACAAGAGAGATCAATGATTCCATGGATAATACTATAGCCAGACAATGTTGTAACTTGTTGCTTATTCATATCTTATAAATATTATAATAGCAATGATAACATAAGAAATCTATATTACTATATCTAAAGCTCTCTCTTTTTATACTGTCTTATTTGTCTCATTCTCATTTTACATAGGTTCCAGACATGTATGTACCGCCATTTTCAACAAATGAAATACTCTATTATAAATATTTATAATATAATTAAATATGAATAAAAATAACCAATATTATTTCATTGACCTTAATGTAATTACTATGAAGATAGTTAATTGGGGTATATCTAATACTGCAACACTAACAGGAGAGACCTCAGATAAGGATGTTCATAGGATATTCCTAACAAAAGGTCAATACAATAAAGTAGTAAAGTACCTTAAATAAAGATTCTGTACCAGACGTGTATGTCCCGCCATTTTCAACATGTTCCAACAAGACCTATGTTAAATTTCTTGGGATGCTTTGAAACCAATAGCAATATACATAAAGTATTTATTTATACTATCTTGTGTAGAGTTATACTCGTTATCATACTTAAAAAAATCTACCCATATCTCTCTCATTCTTAGCAATTCTTTGTATTGAGGATATGTAAATTTAGAATCTTTTGATAAATCAAATAACTCTAAAGATTTAACAAATGCCATTTGTGCATATTCTTCATTACCTTTGTTCCTCCAATTAATAGCTCTATATACTTCACTGCCAATATTAGCCATCTGTTCTAGAAACGGCCTCTTTTGCCATTCACCCTGAGCTTGTTTTTTATGTTGGATATTTCCCATTATTCAATAATTTTAGAATTAACAATATCTAAAATCTTTTTCTGAATCTCTTCATCTTCTACTCCTCTAGAGCTATTCCCCTGCGAAGGTCTTAAATTGATCATAGAGTCAAACTCTATCCTCTCTTCGTTTGATAAATCTGGATATATATTTATACCCCAAAGGTTCTTCTGGTTAGAACCAGACTCAATTAAAAAAGCTTCCTGGTCAGAGTGTAGCTCTGCATCTACAACAAGAATATTTTTTTCAACATCTACAACGGCCTTCACTAGATTACCAAACATCTTAGAAGACATCTCTTTTAATTCATCAATACTTATATTTTCTTTTACTATTCTCATGCCTTTATTATATCAGGAATATGTTTCTTTTTTATACTCTCTCTATGTCTCATTCTCATTTTACATAGGTCCCAGACATATATGTCCCGCTATATTCAATATGTTCGAACAAGATCTGTCCACTATCTTTTAAACTTCTCTCTAAGTATACTTATCCTATATGAAAAAAGTAGTAATAATATGTGGAGGTCCATCGAGTGAATATGGTATATCTCTCCTGTCTACTCAATCTATAATAGATAATATTGATTTTACTAAATACTCTGTATCAGTATGTCTAATATCCCCAAATAGAGAATGTGTTATTAAGGAAATACCTCAATCTGAAAAAATATCTAAGTGGAAAGAGGGGAATATTCCATTTACTGAAGCACTTGGAAAACTAAAAAATTATGATGTCGCTTTACTAGGTACACACGGTCAATTTGGAGAAGATGGTGTACTCCAAACATATTTAGAAGATGAAAAGATAGTGTATACCGGTTCTGACTCCTACTCCAGTAGGTTATGTATGGATAAATACAGATCAAGCATTTTAGTAAAGAGTTCTACTAATTTCTCTATTCCAGAAACTAAGATAGTAAGGTTAATAAACCTTAAAAAGGAGTTATCAAAATTACCACTTCCCGTATTTATTAAGCCAAACAGGAATGGATCTAGTATATGTTCATATGTTTTAAGAGATTTGAGTGGTCTAGATTCAATATTAAAAAACTTCTATGCCCATCATACAGATGAGGATGAAATTCTAATACAGGAATATATTAAAGATATGGTAGAGGTAAGCTGTGGATGTTTAGAAAAAAAAGATCATGCTTTTATATCGCTACCACCAATTGAGATAGTTCCTAAAGTTTCAGAATTTTTTGATTATAAAGCAAAGTATACAAAGAATGGATCATTAGAAAGAATTCCTGCAATTGGAATATCAAAAGAACAGAGAGAAAAAATTTCAAAATTAACAATTGATATACATAAACTATTAGGATGCAGATTGTACAGTAGATCTGACTATTTAGTTGTAGAGGATAATATTTATTATTTAGAGACAAATACCCTACCAGGGATGACTAACATGTCATTAATACCACAGGAAGCTTGTGCTGTTGGTATTAATTTTAAAGATTTGATCTCATTTTGTATAGAAAATTCTTAAATATTGATGCTGTTTTCGCAGAATTTTAAGAGAGGAAGTATGCTGAGTCCCCAGATTATCTCGATTCATATTGATGAATATAATTACCAATCTGCGACATCACTCTTAATTGGGGTTAGAAATACCTCTCCATTGTAATCCCCAGCGATAATTCCCGTTGGAATTGATATCCCCCACCATATATCTACTGTTTCTTTTGTTGTTGTTCTTTGTTTAGGTAATTTTGTTGCAACAAAGGTTGGCGTTGTTGTTAGTGTTGTTCCAGAATTGTATGTTGTTGAGGAGCTAAGAGAGTATCTCTGTCTTGTTACTCCTATGGGGGTTCCCCATGTGCAGGCAGGGTAGTTTGTACACATGTTTGAACCTGAGATATTGTGGTTGATGCCTACATTCCCAGTAGAGGATATTGTAGAAATAATGCTAAGGGGTGAGATTATCATCTCAATATTTAAAGATCCATACGCTATATTTGGCGTTACATTGCAGGCTGGCAAAGAGTTTAATTCAACCCCGGTTGATAACTCACTCCTTTGAACTGCACTGTTGTTGTCTATTGCTTTGACACTTGCCAACCAATTTTGTAAAGGATATTCAGTATCTACGTCTGTAGGGTCGGCATAGTAATTTAAAACAATATTACATGTGTAATCTGCAGATGAATCAGTGGAGCCGGTACAGGTTCCACTATTTTCTGTACAGTTAACTTCTGGGTAACAGTAATTCTGATTAGCTTCTGCAAGAGTATCACAGCCAGTATATGAAATCCCAGATCTGTAAACATATCC
>DAOQBQ010000027.1:0-6412 GCA_035355175.1 Candidatus Dojkabacteria bacterium | reverse complement strand
ATATGAATCTTCCCACCTGTTTCTTTAAAGTAGACATTCTTCTTATTATCGTATGTCCATACAGTGTCATATGCCCCACTATTATTTAATCTCTCATGGAATGTAATCTTTACTTTTGTCTTTAGACCCCTATTCTCTAAAGTAGCATCTTTTTTAAACTTCCATGATTGTATATCAGGCATACTATTCCACTTTTTACCCTCAGCATACTCCCATGCAGATTCTAACGACGAGTACTCATTATGTGGAGCGTATCTTCTTCCATCATTCCATCTCCACGCTCCTATGGTAGCTATCTTTTTTATATTGTAAGCATATATATTCCCACATGCATCTGTTTTTGGATTTGTCGTATCTGCACATCCATCATAGATATACAGTGGATCAAATGGACTTAACCATTCAAGATAGTACTGTCTTGCACTTCGAATGGGACCAACTTTTTCGGGAGTTTCACTCCAAAATATTGCAAGATATCTAGTAATACCTCCTTCTGCTAATGCCTCAAATACAATATCTGCACTATTTAATCCAGATTGTGGTCTTGCTTCTGAATGATTATTTATCATTACAGCAACAGGTCTTCTACTTTCTAATTTAGCCATCTCTGTTTTAGTAAACAGTGTTCCATTTATTACACTCTCTTCTGTTTTTGGTTCAGATGGAGTAGGGATTGGTATTCTGTTTAACTTTAATTCAATTGGTAATGAAAGGATATATTCGTTAGTAATATTAATTATCTCAGAGGGTTTTTTATACGGTGTTGCTTTGTATATCCCAAAGTAGTAAAAAAGTCCTATTCCAACTACTAAAAGGAATGCAAGAGAGGAAAGAGAAATAACTAAAATCTTTTTCTTCTTACTCATTGGAGTTTTAGGAGCAATATCTTCTTGTTTAGGAGGTGTAGTCGCTATAGAGGGTTTCTCTACCTCAACCTTTTTCTTCATCTCACTTTTAATCTGTCCCCCTTTATCTGACATATTTATCTCTTTTCCCATGTATATAATTTAGCATTAGATTAGGAGAATGTTAATCCTTTATGTGTAATATCCTATGTGATAGTATATTTATATATTAATTAAGTAATATTTTTTAATATGCAAAAAAACATATTTATATATCTTCTTGTATTACTCTCATGTACCTTATTACTAACAGGATGTACAAAGAAAACAGATGAAGACAGTAATACAGAGGACACAGTGGTAGAAGAAGAGCAAGCAGAAGAAAACAACGAGGAGAGTGAGGAGAAGACAGATGAAGATGAAGATTTAGGGTATATTTCTGATACGCAAGGTTTTACAAAAGAGAAACAGAGTTTAGGTGAAAGTAATTCATTTGAGTATAAGTTGGAAGATGTAGAGGGTAGTCAAAAGGATGGATATCATGAATTCCTTTTTACAGTATCTTCTACTCAAGAGGGCGCAACAACTCCTTACATCGTTGTTGAACCGGTATGGGCAAGTGGATTGTTAAAAGTAACTCTAAAAAACATTTATAGTGATAGCAGTGGTATTACACATGATAAAGGAATTACTGTAAATAAAGGAGCAATATCTGGTCTTACTAGAGCAGTTACATCCTTAGAGAATACTAGGATATTCAATGTAGGGGTATCAGGAACTCATACTTTTAAATTAGAGGAGGAGGATTCTGGAGATGGTTCATGGGTAATTTCACTAAAGGTCTCATATGATACTAAATACTCTGCGCCTACTGTAGATTTTGGTAGTACAGAGTTTTCAAGTGAGCAACAAAGTATTGAGGGAGTAACATCAACAGAGGGTGCTAAGATATCTAATTATTCATACATATACTCTGGAGGTATATTGAAATTTTCATTAGAGGTTTCTAGTGGTGCATCTAATCCGATTCCTTCTGCAAGTGGAGAGTACAATGAGTCTGGTATATTAGAGATTACATTCCCATCATTAGAAACAGACAAGGTTTCTGGGTGGACAAGTTCTAAGTCAAAATTACTAGCAGCAGGAGTAACTCTTTCTGTAAGTAGATCTGGAGAATCATCAGTATACTCATTTACTGGTATTAGTAGTAACAAACCGTTTAAGTTAAGTGCAAGCCAGAGTCCTAACTTAGTCATTATTGAAATAGATTTGTAGTAGTTAAGAGTTACCTCTCCTATCTACAAACCGTATTTCTAAGTCTCTATCTAGGGCATTAGCTATCAGTATTAATTTGTCTATAGAGATATTTCTTTTTCCTGTCTCTATCCTACTAATAGTTGTTCTTGGGACACCAGATATAATTGCTAAATCCTCTTGAGTAAGTTTCTTTTTACTTCTTAATTCTTTTAACATTCTAATAGCAATTTTCTTCTCTGCTTTCATATCTAATTCTTTTAATTGCTCATTTGTAAACATCTCTTTTCTTGCATCTTCCCATGGTATTAATTTTGTTTTTTTCATTTTATTAATTACTAATCTTAATTTTTCTTTTTACAGCTTTGTGTATCTCTTTTAAAGGTGTTTTCTGAGCTTTCTTTTTAAAAGCACTTAAAATTACAATACCCACTTTACTGTAGTAGTATATACATCTGTAAATACCACTTGCCTTTATTCTCATTTCATAAAGTTCATATCCTGAGAGCTTTCTACTTTCAGGGTATTGTAATGTTCCAAATCTCTCTAACTCTTTAATCAATATATCAAATCGTTTTCTAATATATATTGGAAATGATAAGAACTCTTTTTGGGCATTGGATTCAATGTAGATACTTTTAGAGTATAATTGTGCCATATATGAAACATTGCGTCAAGTTATACTAATATTTTAAGTAGTAAAGATTAAATATATTTGAAATGTTTTGTATAATACTGATTACGGGGTGTAGTTCAGATGGCTAGAACGCTTGCATGGGGTGCAAGAGGTCGCACGTTCAAGTCGTGTCACCCCGATTTGTCCAGTTAACTTATAGTCTCCCCATCATTTATTCAATTTCATCTTGTATTCACAATATAGTATGTATCTTAAAACATATATATTTTATCTATAATTCAAAAACTATGTACATTTACTGTATATATGTCATAGCATATATATACATACTTAAATTGTCATGATTGCCCTTATGACAAACAAAGAAAGATTAGCTATTTTAGCTATATTCGTTTCAGTATTAGGATTCGCATTTGTATCTGCTCTTAAACCTGTAATGATTAGCTATGTTGTTAAAGAAACAGGTATACATCTCTCGGAAGATATTTTAGATCAGAAATTAAGATTAAAGAGTTTACATTTTAAATCTAATTCGCAGTCCTCAAAGATGGTATCTATGCTAAGTGAGGTATTAGGAATTTCTACCCAAGAGATAGCTCTTTCATTGGATGGTGGTAGTAGACCATCAGAGCTTCTTGCTAGTTCTGGTATCTTACTTTCTGATTTAGCAGAAGAGTACTCTTTTGATATAGTGGGAGACGGATTGGTAAGATTCAGAGCATAAAAGAAATTTGCATTATGTGTATATTTCTGAAAAAATGAGAGAGATAAATTAAATGTATATACTTATGAAAGTATCTATAGATCAGAGTAAGTGTGTAGCTTGTGGCTCTTGTGTTGCAATATGTCCTGAGGTATTTGAAATGAAAGAGGATGGTACAGTAGATGTCAAAAAAGAGTATAAAGAGAAAGATGTTCCTAAAGATTTAGAAGCAAAAGTTAGGGAGGCACATGATATGTGTCCTTCAACTGCAATAGTAATTGAAGAGTAATATTCATATGGACGAAAAGATACTATGTATAAAAGAGGATACTCTGTTTAAGTACGGCAAGTGGAATGGTTTAATGTCTACTGATAAAGAGAAGTATTTAAAACTATTAAGAGAGGAAAGTGAGTTTCGAGTAAGAAAGGATTTAGAAAAAGATTCTTCGTATAAACAGGTGATTGCACAAGTAGTATTAAAGTATAAAGATAAATACTTTTTACATAGACAAGTAGATAAGAATGAAGATAGGTTAAACTCACTATGTCCTCTTCCTTTGGGAGGTCACATTGAAAAAATAGATGTTAAGAAGAATCAAGATGTTTTAGAGGTAGCATTGGATAGAGAGTTACACGAAGAGGTGCAGTTAGGAAGTAATATTATCAAAAAAACATGTTTAGGATTGGTATATATTGAGGATGAGAATCCTGTTAATCATGTTCATGTTGGTTTTGTATATGTTTATGATTTAGATGGTAGTGATGTTCATATTAAGGAGGAAGGATTAGAGGATATTGGGTTTGTTAGTTTAGATTACCTTAAAACAAATACGGAGAAGTTAACATATTGGAGTAGAATAATAATTTATCATTTATAAATGTATGGATGATTGTATATTTTGTAAGATAGTAAAAGGAGAAATACCTTGTTACAAGATATATGAAGATGATAAGGTGTTAGTATTTCTAGATATTAATCCTCTAAGTAAAGGTCATACACTTGTACTTCCTAAGGAGCATTTTGAAAACATTCTAGATATTCCAATAGAGTTGTATGAATATATTTCAAAAATTGTTAAAAGAGTAGCTATTAATATTCAGGAAAAATATATTCCAGAGGGAATATTAATTAATCAAAATAATGGGAAGAAAGCTGGTCAAGAGGTTCCTCATTTTCATATTCATATCAAACCCATATATAGTGATACCACAGTACTAAGTGAAGCCAATCATAGAAAAGAGTTTCCTAGAGAGGAGATGTTAAAAATACAAAAGGAATTAACTTTTAGTTAGTTTCAAAGAATTCTAGTATTTCATTCATATACTCAGTATCTATATCGAAGTGTGTTTTACTTTCTAATGTAATAAATTCAATATCTTTACCATATCCTTTTAATTTATTAACAAAGTATACAGAGTAAGAGTAAGGAACATTTACATCCTTATTCCCATGCCAAAGTTTAATATCTATATCCTTTAATTTATCAGCTCTTGTTTGATTCCACTCTGATGATTTTACTGTAGGTGCAAGTAGAGCTATCTTTGAAATAATATCGGGATATGTGGTAGCAAAGTTCATAGTAGGTAAACCTCCCATACTAAACCCTATTAGATATACTTTAGGTTGTATATCATAGTTTTCATCTACCCAATTTTTTAGATTGATAGTATCTTGTATAGCTGCACTACTTCCCCAGTTAACACCGTGTTGATTTGATGCAGAGAATATATAGTTATACTCTGTAAAAAATATTCCATAAGCTTGCATATCTTTCATAAATTGGTCTTCCATATTCTGTGTTACAGTAGTATTAGATCCATGACTGTATATTACCAGTGTGGGAGGATTCTCCTTATCTATTCTAGGTATTACAACATACGCCTGTTGCTCTTCGATAATGGGAAAGAACTCTTGGTATGCAGGACCTTGTGGTATCTCTTCTTCCTCTTGGACAATTTCTTCTTCCATATCTGTATCTTGTGTACTTTCCTGCTCAATATCTTCTTTGCTATTTAAAAACTCTTTGTATATGAAATATCCTGGTATACATAGTAGTAGTAGAATGATGACAAAGAGTATACCTTTTTTGTTCTTTTTCTTTCTTGTTTGTATATTTAATTCCATACGGGTATTGTATCATTTTTATTGACATATTTTGATATATAAAATATGATTCTGGGATACATTGCCCATTAATTAATATAATAATTTTACATTATGCCAAAGACAAAGAAAGTAGAAGAGAGTAGTGATGAAATAGTCATTAGCTTAGATAAGTTGGCTATTCCGGCAGCTATTGTTGTTGCAGGTATAGTTGTAGCTCTAGCAATAATATTTACTAATAAAGGTAAAGATACAACAACAGCAGATGTACAAGGTGACACCTCAGATACAGAAACTGCGCAGGAGGAGTTTCCTGCAGCTACAACAATAATTGGAGATAGTCCATACTTAGGAGATATTAAAAAGGCTAAGGTTGCTTTAGTTGAGTTTACTGATTTTCAGTGTCCTTACTGTGAGAGACATGCAACTGAAACTGAGGGTACCATTATCTCCGATTATGTAGATACGGGAAAGATAATATATGTTGTTAGAAATTTCCCGTTAGATTTCCATGGTCAGATTGCAATAGATTCTGCTAATGCAGGACTATGTGTAAATGAACTTGGTGGTGCAAAGAAGTTCTTTGAATTTTACTCACAAGGATTCTCTAAAACATCTACAGATGAATTAGCAGCTGTAGCACAGGGACTAGGTATCAATATGACAAAGTACAATACATGTATGAGTGAGAATAGGTACAAAGCCCAGATAGATGCAGATATGGCTGATGGTGCAAAAGCAGGTGTACAGGGTACTCCAGGATTTGTAATAGGGGTATTGGATAAGGATGGTAATGTAGATGGGAAATTAATAGCAGGTGCATACCCATATGAATCATTCAAAGCAATTATAGAGGAGATGTTAGCTAA
>DAOQBQ010000026.1:0-6724 GCA_035355175.1 Candidatus Dojkabacteria bacterium | reverse complement strand
CTACAAAGGATTGCTGTATCGCTTGTTATACCTCCACTTTCAAGTATTACACCACCTGCATTAATTATGAGGGACTCCATTCCAGAGTAGTACTCATTGATAACTAAGATATCATTTTTATTCACACCTTCGACATTACTCTTGCTTACGATTTTAATATTTCCAACTACAACTCCAAAGCTTGCACCAAGCCCCTTTAATACAAACTCATCGATATTACTTACCTGTTTATTCTCTTCCTCTTTTTCCTTTCTAACCTTTCCCTTTGCAATATTAATCAATTTCTCAGTTAAAGGTGTATACTCATGTTTGTTTCCTTGAACAATCTTTTGAGCATTTTGCAGTGCCTTGTTTTCTAATACTCCAATACCCTGATACTTCTCTAAACTCCACTTGAGTACCTCTCCTAATGTATCAAAACTCTTTGCACTCTCTATCTTACTTTGCGATGGCACATACTTCTCATAAAGGTCTTTACTCTGTAGTACCCAAACCTTACCTCCAGACATTACCCACTCAATATTTTGTGCTCTTCTTAATTTGTTCTCAACAATTAAAGATATCTTAGCAATCTCTCTTAGATATGAATCTTCCACTTTCTGTCTGTGACTCCATGCGGATGATATTTTAATCTTTTCAGTTCCATCTTTTCTATTCTGACCACTATTTACCACCCTTATCTTCATCCACTCTTGAGGTGATATTTTTTTCTCTAATACAGATAAATCCCTTTTATTAAGTAGATATGTATCTGGTGTTAATTCGCCAAGAGATATTGTATCTCCCAATCCAAACACTGCCTCAATACTTAATTTAGATTGATCTTGAGTAATGGGATCTACAGTAAAAGATACTCCAGATACCTCTGCTTGAATCATCTTTTGAACAACAACTGCTAACTTAACATCCGCAAGATTAATACCTTTAGAAGACGCATAAGCAACAACATCATCAGTAAGTAAAGATGCATATATCCTCTTTATAGATTCTAAGAGGTTCTTACCACCTCTAACATTTAACTCCGTAGAGAAAACTCCCGAGAAAGATATCTCTGGGTTAGAGGGAAATACTACTGAGGATCTAACTGATACCCAAGCATCTGTAAATCCAGATATCCTTGCATACCCAGAAAGTATCTCATCGATATCTTGTGTATCAAACTCTGTCTTAAGAAAAGATTTTAATACCTCTGATTCATCAGGATTTTTTCCATTCTCAAGTAGTGACTTCGCATCTCTAAAGAGTGTATTACAGAAAAGATTATCAAAAACAGATGAAGATATTACAAAGAAATCAGGAATAGGGATATCCATATCCTTTAATTCAAAAAGTGATAAACCCTTTCTTCCTACAGTAGATTCTTTTAACTTCGAAAATGTATGGTCTTCCCAGAAATAAACAGCTCTTTTGCTTTGTGGTGTAATCTCAGACATCTCGGGCAGAGTATATTAAGATTAAATTCAAAATATCTAATTAATGCTACCTTTCGCTTCAATTTTTTGCAAGTCAACATAAAACTCATAGCATATCTTTCCTATAACTATGGCTGGTACAGACAAAACTGCACCCCATACTCCAAAGAGAATTAGGAAGATAATGGCAGAGAAAAGAACTAACATTGGCTTAATACCAGCTGCACCTCCCATTACTTTCGGAATAATGAAATTATTTTCTATCTGTTGATATACTAAGAAAATTAGTAATATTATAACAGCTTGAATAGGTCCTTTAACTACCAAGGCAATTAATAACGGAGGTATGGATGCTACAGTTGCACCAAGGGATGGAATAGCAGAAAACAGTGCTATTATTACCGCCATTGGTAGTGCAAAAGGTATACCAAACAGTGTAAGGGTTAATCCTAGTACAGTACCAGCTATTGTACTTACTGCTGCCTGACCTAAAAGCCAACTACCTAATTTCCCCTCCAGATCAAGTACTAATCTCTTAACCCTTTCCCTTTTCTCATCAGATGTTATTCTCATTAATCCAAAATCCAATATTTTGTTATGTTCTATAACTAGATAAACAGAGAATACGACAGATGCCAACACTAAAGATACCCACCCAAACACCCCACCGACAGTAGATGCTATGTTTTCCAAGCTATCAGCAGATGTAAATTTCTCAAACCAATTAATTACACTTTTATATACTGTATTTGAATCTATCTTAATATCCCCCAACTCAATTGCTGAAATATTTGAAGTAACACTCTTGACCCAAACAGGGACACTCTCTCCTAAGTTATCTATTTGATTAAGAAAAGGAATAAATACAACAGAGATTATTCCTAGCATAACAATTATTCCTCCAATATATGTAATAGCTATGGCAAATCCCTTAGATATTTTCTTTCTATTTAACCAATTAACAATAGGTAATACCGAAGACATAATTACAATACTCAAAAAAAGAAATACCGCAACAGAGAGTAACTGCTCTCCAAAAAATATCAAACCTAATATTACTAAAACAGATATTATTAATTTCCAAGAGAACTCTATAACATAAATAGGTTTTGTGTCTTTCTTTGAGTCTCTAGATCTACTTATCTCTTCTCTCGTTTCACTATCTTTCTTTCTAATTGTATTTATATTTAATACCTTCATTATTAATTAATATTAATATATTTATATACCGCTATTATACCAAACTATCATTAAACTATACATCACCATTATACAAAAAAAAGAGAGGCTTTCACCTCTCTTTAATGTTTCAGTGTATTTTTACCTACCTTTTGTTTTTCAAATATACGACCGTAGAGCTACTAATAAATGCTATTAATGCCAATATACCAAACAACATCATCAGATTATTCCCAATTAATTCATCAAATGTTCCTGCTGCTTGAGGTATATTCTCATCCACTACAGCATCTCCATTTACACTACCTGAAGGCGAATAATTAACTCTTACTTTCTCATCAAGTAAGACTTCGTTTCCAGCTAAATCCGTTATATATACAGAAAATACATTCTTTCCCTCATCCAAAGGAATACCCTCTATCCTAAATGCGCCTGCTTTATCTGATAACCCTTCATAACTCTCTGTTCCTCTTTTTACCTTAACTGTAGCATCTGCTTCTGTTGTACCAGCTAATATGTATGTCTCTTTGTTTGTTTCTTCTCCATATTTAAGAGATACAGTATTTTTATCTGGTCCAGTTTTATCTATTATTCCAGTCATACCTTCAGATTTAGGTGATATATTTCTATTCGGAAATCCCTTAACACCCGCTATATAGAATTTATACTCTCCCTCATCTTCTGCAGTATACTCGTATGAGAATTTAGACTCATCATCTACCTTTACATCTCCAACCTTCTCTTCATCTAAGTATATAAATACATTGTCATATCCAGATGCTAAACCCTTAATCTTAATCTTATCCCCATTAGTAATAGATGTAACCTCTTCTAACTTAGGTGATTCAAGCTTAGGATCAAGTAGGGGTTCTTCTCTAAACTTAATATATGAGAATATTCCGAAAGCTACTAGTAAAACTCCTAAACCAATAAATACAGAACCAACTAGTCTAGAAATTCTCTCCTGATTAGCAGGCATTGGTTGTTTAATCTCAACCTTACTCATCATACTTTCACTATCTTGATATTTAGGGGCATTCTTTTTTATTTCTTTCTTCTTTGCCACTCTATCCTATATTATAATTTATATACTTTATACATAATAGCATAAAACAAAAAATGAAATAGTGCAAGATGTTAGTATTATTGGTAAAATATGGGTATGAATAAATCTATAAAAATACTTGTCACAACGGTATTAATATTTGTATTACTGCTACCTCTGGGATACTTTGTAATATACCCAAATTATAACAAGCTAATCGGACCTATAAAAAGATTTGATATACATAGAAGTGCACAGGAAATAACATTTCAAATATTAACTCAATTAGTTCCTACTGAAGATAAAATTTTGGGTGTACAAATTGAAAGCCCCTTGGGTCTGAGTATTGAAGAAAGTATTAGTAAAGATACTGTATTAGGAAACAAAATACTAGAAGAGTTAAATACAAAGATATTTATTAATTCAATAGAGGTAGAAGGTAACATTTTTGAGGGGTTAGATTCGAAAACTATGAATAAAGGGTTTTGGCACTTTCCTACATCTGATTTACCTGGACAGAAGGGTAACAGTGTAATTATTGGACATAGATATGCAAAACTACCACCTAACAAAGATACATTCTTCAATCTAGATAAAGTAAAAGTAGGAGATAAAATAGAGGTTGTACAGTTAGATCAAACGCATACATATATCGTTACAGATACAAAAATAGTGGAGAAAAACGATATATCAATATTACAAAATTACTCTGATTACAGAATAACTTTAATTACTTGCTCCCCATTATGGTCTTCAGACCAAAGGTTAGTAGTAATTGGTAAACTGGACAAACTGTATAAAAATACATAAAATACAATACTTTCTTAATTTCATATTTATAACTAATGGATTCCCTATATACAAGAAAAGATATTAATGAATATACAGTAGAGTTGGAGATGAAAATACCAGCTGATAGTTTTAAACACTCATACGATTTAATGTTAAAAGATTACTCTAAAGATTTAGATATTAAGGGTTTTAGAAAAGGTAAAGTACCTACAGATTTAGTAAGTGACCAAGTTAAAGAGATAGTTAAGTATGAGACTTTTGAAAAGCTTGCACCTATGTATATTAATACAGCGATCTCAAAAGAGAAATTAGAACCTATTGCTCCACCACAATATAAAGAATTACCTAAGATACTTGAAGATCTAGATATCCCTTTCACTATTGTCATAACAACAATGCCTAAATTTACATTAGGTAATATGAAGAAGGTAAAGGTAGAGAAGAAAAAACTTGTTGTTGAAGAGAGTGAAATAGAGAGTGCATTACAAGATTTAAAACAATCTCAAAAAACTAAAAATAAAGAGATAAATGATGATTGGGCAAAAGAGATCGGTAAATTAATTGATGCAAAAGAGGTTAAAACATTAGATGAGCTAAGAGAGAAAATTAAGAATGCTCTACAGGTACAAAAAGATCATTATCAAATGCATACTATGCAGGATGAAGCTCTTAAATTAGCCATATCTGAGTCTAATATAGAAATACCCCAACCTGCCATTGATTTCGAAGCTCATGAAAGAGAGAAAGCTTTTAATGATGATATGAAAAGTAGGGGAGTAAGTATTGATGACTTTCTCAAGGCAAACAATATAACTATTGATAAAATGAGAGAGCTATGGCAGGCAGATTCTAAGGAAGCAATCCAAGCAGATGTATTCTTAAATCTTTACGCTGATACAAAAGATATAAAAGTAACAGATCAAGAGTTAGAGAAAAAGATAGAGGATATTAAGACTCAAAGACCCGATGCAGATAGAAATATATTCAGTAATTTAGAATGGAGAGAGTATATTAAAAAGGTAGAGAAAAAAGAGAAGGCCTTTAGAATGTTTATAGAGGAAGTATTGGGTAAAGAGTTTTTAGATAGTCATAATTAAAATATTAAATATTTTAATATGTCATTTTTAATACCTACAGTTATTGAAAAAGAAAGAGAAGGAGATAGGGCGTATGATATATACTCTAGATTACTTAAGGATAGGATAATATTTGTAGGAGGCCCTATTGAAACAGATATGGCTAATACGGTAATAGCCCAACTACTATTCTTAGAGAAAGAAAATCCCAATGAAGAGATTCAAATGTTTATTAACTCTCCTGGTGGAGTTATTAATGCTGGTATGGCTATATTAGACACTATGAATTACATTAAGTGTGATGTATCTACAATAGCTGTAGGAGTAGCTGCATCTATGGGTTCGTTTCTTCTTGCACACGGTACTAAGGGTAAGAGATTTGCACTTCCTAATTCTAAGATACATATTCATCAACCATTAGGTGGAGTAGAGGGGCAAGCAAGTGATATAGCTATAGAAGCAGAAGAGATATTAAAAACAAGAGAACTCCTCTACAAGATGTTATCCAAACAAACAGGTCAGAGTATTAAGCAGATTGAAAAAGATGCAGATAGAGATAAATACTTTACTGCTCAAGAGGCAAAAGAGTATGGATTAATTGATAAAGTTATTAGCAAGAGATAGTGGTTATATAGATTGATTAATAGGTATATTAATAATAAAATAGACATCGTAAGGGCGATTAGCTCAGCTGGTTAGAGCATCACATTGACATTGTGGAGGTCACAGGTTCGAGTCCCGTATCGCCCACCATCCATCTTTTTCTGCCTGTAACTTAGATTCAGGTGATAGTGAGAAAAGCAAGTCTCCAAGCATCTCTGAAGGTATTTTTAGTACAATCTTAAGTTTATATGGAATCATCTGTCCTTCTTTCTTTGGACCAGAAATACTATCTGATTTTCTCTTAGGTCTAGAAAATACAATAATTTCATGAATCATCATATGGATTAAACCATATAGATAATCTATATTCTTGTTATCATCATAATCCTTAATAGCTTCTTCATACTTCTCTTGGAACAATTCAAATGCTTTAAAATATTCTTCTGTATTTGAAAATATAGATAATTCAGATTCAAGTATTTCTTTCTCCTTAAGATTTCTTCCATACTGAGCCTCTAATTCCTCAATCTCTTTAGTCTTTCTTTCCCTAGAATAATCTCCATCTCTATACATAATTTCAACTCTTCTCTTAGCACTTTCTGTAGTATTCAGTAATT
>DAOQBQ010000025.1:0-7007 GCA_035355175.1 Candidatus Dojkabacteria bacterium | reverse complement strand
ACCTAATATATGCATACTGTCCCATCTCTTTTTGATTATCTATCCTCTTACTTTTAACTCTTCTATTAGATATATCTACTGTATTAAGGTTATCTACAACTTTTTTAAATTCTTTCTCTGTAGTTACTGCTTTGTACGCATCAGAGGTTAAAGTATATGCTAATGATATATCCTTTTCCTCTACCGCTTGCATAAACTCATTGGCTACTCTATACGGTTGAGATCTTGTATATGATGTAATTATTACTATTAATATTAGTAGTATAAATAGGGGAATTATGATTAAAGATATATTAGTAACCTGTTCTCTATGTGTAGATATATATATCTTAATATTACTCCATGAAAGAGCTTTTAATTTTTGAATAAAAGTGTATAAGTTACTATCCTTTTTCTGTTGTATATTACTCTGTGTTGATATATTGGATTGTACATCTTCTAAAGGTTGTTTATTTCTATGCTTGCCTTTGAATATATTTAAAGAGGGTAGGGATATTTTAGTTCTTTGTCTTCTTTCAAATTCTTTGTCTCTTGCTATTTTTAATATATCTTCAGTTATACTCCTCTCATTTATTTTTTTCTCTCCAAGGGGACTTGGATTTTTTAATTCCATTTTTAAAAAGAAAATATTACCTTAATATTAAATTATCATAAAAGGTTGCATTAAAAAAGTGTATATAATATATTTAGCTATTTAATTTGAATATTTTCTTAATATGTTTGGATTTAATGGTAATGGGAAGAAGAATCATAATGGTAATCCTGAATTACAAAGTATTTTTGATTCTAAATCTTTAGATGAGTTTGTTGAGAGAGTTAGTAAGGTGGTAGAGGATGAGATAAAGAAACAGTTAAAAAGATTTCAAATTGAATATGGTAGAGATGAACATAGAGCAATTAATACCGCTATTACAGCTAAACCAGAGGAGAAAGCTAAGGAGTGGATATGTCCAAGGATACCTAAGTGGGTTACTCCCGATATGTTAACTGTTTTAGGTTTTCTTTCCTCTTTCATTACTGCTTCTGGATTTGTATTAGGTTTTTTTAATAGAAACTATCTCATACTCATTGTAATAGGTTTTATACTTAACTGGTTTGGTGATTCTTTTGATGGGAGTTTGGCTAGATATAGGAATAATACGAGACCTAACTATGGGTATTACATTGATCATGTAATAGATGGTATCTCTGTATTTATACTTGGTTTAGGTATTGGTCTTTCTGGTTTTATTCGTATAGAGATTGCTCTTCTTTTTGTAATTGCTTATTTAATTCTCATTATTCATGTAGAGTTGGTTAACTTTGTTCAGAATGAGTTTAAATATACTTTTGGGTTAATTGGTCCTACTGAGTATAGGATAATAGGGTGTATATTGGCTGCTGTTATGTTCTTTTTACCTGTTAAATATTATGAAGTAATAGGGTATACATTTACGCAGTATGATTTATTTGGAATATTTGCTGTAGTAATAATGTTTCTTTTAATTGTCTTTAGTGTACTTAGTAAGGGTATTGAATTAGACAAATTAGATAGAAAGATAAAAGAGAGTAAAAGGTAGATTATTTACTGTACATAGTTTTTAGTTTCTTGTTGTATATTCAATACTTTGATACTATCTATAGTAGGAGGTTTTAATTATGAAATTGAGGTTTAGGATACCTTTGTATGTTCAAAAAATCGCTAGGATACTCTCTAAAGAGGGGTATGATGTGTATCTTGTTGGTGGTGCACTTAGAGACATAGCTATGGGCAAGGAGCCTCATGATTACGATTTGGCTACAAATGCACTTCCCGATGAGATGTTAGAACTTTTTCCTAAGGCTGTATCTACTGGTGCTAAGTTTGGAACAGTAATTGCACTGGTACCGGATGTAAACAAAGAGAGTATGGAGGTAGAGGTTACTACTTTTAGGAGTGAAGAGGAGTATATAGATGGTAGGTGGCCAAGTAAGGTAGAGTTTGTAAATGATGTATACAAGGATTTGGGTAGGAGAGATTTTACAATAAATGCTATGGCTGTTGATTTGTCGTCTGAAGATTTGGGTGAAGAGAAAGAGGATCGGGGGTGGGATATATACGATCCTTTTGGTGGTATCACAGATATTAATATGAAATTAATTAGAGCGGTTGGTACCCCTATTGAGAGATTTAAAGAGGATGGGTTAAGGGCTTTTAAGGCGTGTAGGTTGGCCTCTCAATTAGATTTTGAAATTGAGAAGGACACTTTTGAGGCAATTAAAGAGTGTATTCCTGTTGCTAAACAGGTTTCAATGGAAAGAATTAGAGATGAGTTTATGAAGATGCTTCTTAAATCTCCTAAGCCGTCTAAGGGTATAGAGTTAATGAGGCAAACGGGTTTACTTAATATCTTTTTGCCTGAGCTTCTTGAGGGGTATGGAGTTGAACAGAAACTTTATCACGCTCATGATGTATATTGGCATAGTTTAAAGACATGTGACTATGCAGAGGACAGTGTTAAGTTAGCTGCACTTTTACATGATATTGCTAAACCAAGAACAGATATGGGTAATGGTCACTTCTATGGTCACGATGTAATGGGAACAGAGATGGTTGATACCATTATGAAGAGATTGAGATTTTCTAAATCAGAGATAGACAGAGTGAAAACTTTAATAAGGAATCATATGTTCTACTATCCTCATGCTCAACAGGAGGGTAGTAAGGAGGAAATGGAGAAATTAATGTTAAGTCAATGGAGTGATTCTGCAATAAGACGGTTTTTAAATAGAGTAGGTGAGGAGAATGTAGAAGATTTATTCAAGTTAAGGATAGCCGATGCCACCTCTAATCCAAATAGTCCGTTTCAACCAGAGGAGATTACTCAATTACAGAAACATATATCTGAAGTTAGGGCAAAGGATATGGCTTTAAAGATCTCTGATTTGGATATAAAGGGAGAAGATTTAGAAGGTATAGGTATTAAGCCTGGCCCTCAGATGGGAAGTATACTGCGAAAGCTTTTAGATATTGTCATAGAGGATCCTTTAATGAATACCAAGGAGAAACTATTGGATGAAGCGAAGCATATGTTGTAATATTGATATAAATAATTTTGAATACTGCCCAATATGAAATTGAAATTCTGTGGTGCATCTAGAACAGTAACTGGTTCTTGCTACTATGTTGATACTGGTAGTTTTAAGTTTTTAGTTGATTGTGGAGCTTTTCAAGGATCTGATGAGATTGATGCTTTAAATTATGAAGCTTTTCCATTTGATCCTTCCCAATTGGATGCTGTATTTCTTACTCATGCACACTTCGACCACTGTGGGAGGATACCTATACTTGTTAAGCAGGGTTTTAAGGGCAAGATTATAGGGACTCAACCAACTAGAGATTTAGCAAAAATTGTTCTTTTGGATGCAGCTAAATTACAACTGGAAGAATATGAGAGATGGCAGGCTAGAAGTAAGGTAGAGGGTGGTAGTGGGAGTCTCGCTTCAGAGGGTTCATTGTATGAACAGAGGAAACCATTATTCTCAGAGGAGGATGTAGAGGAGATGTTTAATCTGTTTGAGATATATCCTTACGGTTCATCAATTAATGTTAGTTCAGATGTAGAGTTTAGATTAAGAGATGCGGGTCATATATTGGGTTCTGCAATTATGGAGTTTTGGGTAAAGACAGCAGAGGGGAGAGATAGGAAAATTGTCTTTTCTGGAGATATAGGACAACCTGGAGCAAGAATCGTTAGAGATCCCGACCTTATCAGAGAGGCAGATTATGTAATCTGTGAAGCAACATATGGAAATAGATTGCATAAGAGTAAAGATGAAACTGTATTAGAATTTCTCTCTATCCTTAAACAGGCGAAAGAGGAAGGTGCAAATGTATTGATTCCATCTTTTGCTATTGAAAGAACACAGGAGATTTTGTATGAGATGAACCTGTTTGTTGAAAACAAGGTGATAGATGGTTTAGAGGTGTATTTAGATAGCCCTATGGCATCTAAGGCAACAGAGGTGTTTAAACAGTACCCAACATTCTATGATGAGGATGCTAGAAGGTTACTTGAGAAGGGTGATGATCCTTTTCATTTTTCTGGATTAACCACAGTAGATTCATCAGAAGAGTCTAAGAGGTTAATATCTAAACAAGGTGTAGTAATTATTGCTGGTAGTGGAATGTGTACTGGGGGAAGAATAGTACATCATATTAAAAACAATATTGAGAAGCCAAATACACATATTGTATTTGTTGGTTATCAAGTTGAGGGAACACTTGGTAGAAAAATCGTAGATAGGGAGAAAGAGGTAAGAGTTATGGGAGAGACATTAACAGTAAATGCACAAATACATACATTAGGTGGATTCTCTGCCCATGGAGACCAGAGAGATTTGAGGTACTGGTTAAGAGGTTTTGGTCACTCTACTAAAAAGATTTTCATAGTTCATGCAGATGAAGAGATAGCTATTGGGTTTGGTACTAATATTAAAACTGAATTAGGTGTTGAGGTTGATATACCTAAATTAAATGAAGAGTTTGAACTTAAATAGTATGAGTGTTAAACAGATATTAGATATAGAAAAAGATATACAAGATTTGAACATACAGGGAGCGACCAATGTTGCTATTGCTACTGTTGAGGGTATGAAGATTTTTATAGAGGAGTCTAATATTTCTGATAAAGAGCTGTTTTACAAAGAATTAGAGAGAGTAGGGTATAAATTAGCAAATGCAAGATTGAATGAACCTTTGGCTCGTAACGCTGTTAAATATATTACCCATATGTTTAAAAATCATTTCTCTGATTTACACTCTTTAAATGATATGAAACAACAGGTTAATGAGTATTGTGATGAGTATCTATTTAAGATAGCAGATTCAAAGAGATCGATAGTAGAGTTAGGGGTTCCATATGTTAGACATTTTGAAAATGTTTTGACTCATTGTCACTCTTCAACAGCTGTTACAATTATTAAAGAGATTGCGCAAGGAAAACCATCATTTGATGTAGTATGTACTGAAACTAGACCTCGTTTTCAGGGAAGGACTACAGCTAAAAGTCTTTTAGAGGCAGGCATTTCTACTACTTTGATTGCAGATAGTGCAGCTGAGTCTTTTACAATTGGGAGGGGTTCTGTACCCATAGATGCTGTATTTATCGGTTGTGATGAAATAACAATGGATGGATTTTGTATAAACAAGATAGGTAGTTGGGGAATAGCTGTTGCTGCTAACTACTCAGGTACTCCTGTATATATTGTTTCACCACTTTTAAAGGTTAATCCAGAAATTACCCATAGAGATATATCTATAGAGATTCGTGAGGACCATGAATTATGGAGTGATGCACCAAAGGGTCTTAAGATGTTTAATCCAGCTTTTGAGATAATTGATAATAGGTTGATTACTGGTTTTATGACCGAATTTGGTATTATTAAACCAGAGGAAGTTTCTGATATAGTTAAGCAGAAATATACTTGGCTTTTTGATTAATATATAAAATACTTAAAATTATGGCGTTGTATTTAAAGGGTAAAAAACTTGATCTAGGAGCGGGTAAAGAGCTGTTTGTTGTAATGCATCAGAAGGATGCAGAGGAGCTTGGAGTAAAGGAGGGGGATATAGTTTTACTTGGTTACAAGGATATTGAGCTTTACGTAAAAGTTATAATTACGGATACCAAGGTGAGAGACGGAGAACTTGGTCTTTATGAGGAAATATACGATGAATATCACATACCAGAGGGTAGAAGACTGCTTCTAGACATACCATCTACTAGTGAAGCACTAGATGCAATAAGGAAAAAACTGTCTGGTCAACGGTTAAATGAGAAAGAACTGCTCACAATTATGAGAGATATTGGTTCTAGAAAGCTTAAAGAGACAGAAATTGCATTTTTTGTATCTACATTCTTTAATCCTGGTTTTACTGAAGATGAGATATATGGGATGGCTAAGGGTATGGCCGAATCGGGAGAGATACTTGATTTTAAATATATTAAAAACAATAAAGATTTAGTAGTAGATAAACACTCTATCGGAGGTACAGCTGGAAAAGGAATAACTCCTGTTCTAGTACCTATACTTGCAGCGGCTGGATTGGTTATACCTAATACCTCAACGAGAGCTATTACCTCTCCTGCGGGTACCACAGATATTTTAGAGACAGTAATGCCTGTTGCTCTCGATAAAGAGGGTGTGTACAAGGTTGTAGAGAAGGTAGGAGCCTGTATGGTATGGGGTGGCGCATTGTATTTAGCTCCTGCTGACGATGAAATCATTAATGTTGAGAGGTCTTTGAGAATACAAGAGTTTCAGAAAGTTTTGGTAAGTATTGTTGCGAAGAAGATAGCAATGGGTTCATCATTTGTTTTAATAGACCTGCCATATGGTAAGGGGACTAAAATTGAGAAGCCAGATGATTTGGAATTTCTAAGAAGAGAGTTTGAGAAACTATTTCATAAATTTAATATTAAGTGTGTAACACACAAGAGAGTAGTAAAGGGACCTGATGGTAATGGAGTTGGTCCTGTCTTAGAAATGAAAGAGTGTTTGAAGGTTTTAGAAAGAGATGAGAAACGATCTGAGGATTTGGAGGATACTGTAATATCTATGGCATGTGATATATTCGAGGGTGTAGGTAAGGCTAAGAAAGGAGAGGGTAAAAAACTTGCTCAAGATATGCTAGATTCCGGTAAGGCTTTGAAAAAATTCTGGGATATTGCAAAGGCACAAGGTGCTAAAAAAATTGTTAGTTCAGAAGAGTTAAAACCTGGTGGTTTGAAATATGTACTAAAAGCAACTAAAGGTGGGGTAGTTAAGAATATATGTACAAGAGAGATAGTTGAGATTGCTAGGTCGCTTGGTACTCCAAGGATAAAGGAGGCGGGTATATATGTTGAGAAGATGCCAGGTGATACAGTAAAGAAGGGTGATGTTTTGATGACACTTTATGCAACTGCCCAAGACAGATTAGATGAGGGTATTAAGGCAATTGATTTGGAGAAGCTTTACGAGCTCTAATTCTTTTTACAAGTAAT
>DAOQBQ010000024.1:0-7114 GCA_035355175.1 Candidatus Dojkabacteria bacterium | reverse complement strand
ATACCAGATCTCAACCGTATAGAGTAGCCAATGAGTTTATGCAAGCAATAGAACAAAGGGATATATCATTAGCATATAACTTAACCTCTGATGCGTACAAAGCAGTAACTACTGAGAAAGAATTTAATAAGGTTGTAGATAACCTTAATACAGTAGATATATCAAATAGAAGAGTAAAGAGTAAGAGAATAGAAAATGAAAAAGAGATGGGACAGTACGCATATATTAGGTATAAGGTATCAGGTTCATACCTAGACTTAGTAATATACAATGATACGCTAGATTGGAGAGTACATAGTATTGAGCTCACATCAGTAAAATAGTATTCAGTTTTCAATTTACAGTATACTAGTCATATGGATTCGGAAATATGTAAAGTCAAAATGACAATTATCCCTTCCCAAGAAGATACTCTATACATACCCATAGGTAGAGGTGTAAGAAACTCAAATATCTTGGATATTCAGGGAGATATATTTACCGATAAGTATCAAAATAAATATATTTCTGTAAAGGTACTGCCTGAAAAAAGTGTCACTGTTTTAAGAGAGTTTACAATACATCCACCCAAGCCAGACATTACCCCAAATATTTGTTTAAGCAATAACGAACGATTTTGTAAATGGAAAGAGGATGGATATATTAAAGAGTTAGTAAATGAAAATATTGATTTATCAAATAAAGATAAGATAACAACCTTTATAAATATAATTAAACAGATTAAATACTCATATCCACGAACTAAATATGAATATACAGATGAAATTTTGGAAAAAAACCTGCCCCAGGATTGTCTTGGATACCATGGTACACTATGCTCTTTACTAAGATGCTCTAATATACCCTCCGTTGTTGACATTGGGATTAGGTTAACTGGTAATGATAAACCTCATGTATGGCTATGGTATTACAACACAGAAGAGAATGATTGGTATATGATAGATATTAATGATATTAAAGATAATGTAACTAATCCTCTAAGGCTATCTTTTACTATAGGTACAACACACAATATAAACTTACACACTGCATCATATGTACAATACTTTGTATCTGAAAATATGCTAAGAAAAGAATTACAGAAACCTCACAGTATGAAGATAGAACTAGTAAAGAGAAAAACAGATATCTAAACTGGCGGAGAGGGTGGGATTCGAACCCACGGTACGGAAACCCGTACAACGGTTTTCAAGACCGTCACATTCGACCACTCTGTCACCTCTCCAAACCCCACGATTATATCATAAATATTCCTATCTATTTGACTATTAGTATACATATAACATATCATTTTGTATTACATATGAACATTAAAACTACCCTTAAAAATATATCCCTCATAGCTGTAGTATTACTACTCCCCTACCCAATACTAGCTGCAGAACTTGACTCTGGGAATTACAAAATAGTAGGAGCAACTACTAAAGGAGGAGGGCTTACTCAAACAACAGACGGAGATTACTCCGCCCTATTAGAAGTAGGAAGAGTATCCAATAACCCAAGAAACTACTCCACAAGTTACAAACTATATACAAGCCCGGAAGAAGCCTTCTTACCAGCAGTACCAGAAGTATCCTGTTTTGAAACAACAACATCTGGATCCTCTAGCTGTACAACAGGACCAACTGAATTAACAACAGGAGGAATGGTAGCAATCTGTGGACCAAGTGGATGTTACAACCAAGCTAGATTTGAAATAGATACAAACGATAATCCAACAGACACTCTCTATGCAGTAATGATATCTACAGATAATTTTGTATCTGATATTAGATATATAGACGGAAGTAACTTCTGGCCAGAAACAATATCAACACATAATCTAAGTGATTTCTTAACTAAAACAGACTGGGAAACAGAAGATTTCAATATACAAGGATTACAATCAGGTACAACATATTACATTAGAATATTTGCATTACACGGAGACTTTACACAAACACAACCAGGACCAATAGCAAATGCAACAACATCCTCTGGTTCGGTATTCTTTGATATAGATATAGAGGACCAATATGGAGTATCTGCAGAAACTAATTCCCCATATAACATATATTTTTCTGGAGCTTATGAACTTATAGGTGGGTCCGCTCCCGTTACTGCAGAAGATAGAATATGGTTAGATGCAGGAACAAACTCTCAAGGAGGCCTAGCCATAATCACATACGGTGTAAACGGGGGACTTAAAAGTAATACAACAGGACAAACCATTGTATCAGCAACTGCGGATCTAAATACTACTTCCGATGGATTTGGTATCCAAAGTGAATACATTAACCAAGACTCATACCCATACCTAGGAAGTATATTTGCCACAACTGCCTACAGTGGAAGTGGTAATAGTGTGGGTATAATCGGTACTACTGCAACAAAAGTTTATGAATCCTCTACCCCAATATTTAATGGGAGAATGGCTCTAAAAGTAATTGCAAAACCAGGTACAGATAAAACAGCTGCAACCGATTATCAAGAAACTTCCTATTTCATTTTAATTCCTAGATTCTAGCTCTTGACACCCAAAAAAATTCCCTGTAATCTCTAATATAGTAAAAGAGTAAATAATAAATTGTTATTCTGCCCTTGTGAAAAAAATCTTGTCATTACTGAAATACCTACTACCGACATCAGTATTAATTTTCTTTGTATCTTTTATCCTATTATCTACTACACAAGCAGCTACACTTGCAGCTGTATACCTATTCATGAGTAGACTAAAAGTAGATCTTGATGGAGTATCCGCAGGAGAGACTGTTGAAATGATTTTGGCTATCGATACCGCTTCTGCCGTAACTAGCGGAGGAACAGTTACAATCGAATTTCCAGATGGAGAAGATGCTATGTGGTGTAGAACTGCAGGTGCTTTAACAGTTGCAACTCAGGCATCATCTGCAGCTGATTTAACTGGTTCTAACTGGCAAATAGATAGTGGACTACCAAATTCCGGATCAGCCCTTACAGCTGCATGTGCTCAGGGTTCTGGTGCTGGAAGTGTTGATAAAATTACGATATCTAATGTTGGAGCTCTTACTGCTGGAACAACATACGGTGCTAAACTTTCAAGCAATACAGGTAAACTTGGTACTGATGATACTGCAGGAGAACACATTATTAGTGTCGCAGCAAACTACGGTGGAACTCCCATAGACTCCAAATCTTTTAAAATATACCTGGTTACAGATGATGTTGTTGTAATTACAGCAACAGTTTCTGCAGTCCCAAGTGTAGTATGTGCAATCAGTTCTAACTCTGTAAACCTAGGTACACTATACCCAGGAGGTACATATGCTACTGGAAGCCATACAATTAGTACATCAACAACAAGTAGTGGATACTACTGGGCAGTATACGGTACCGGAGATAGCTCAACTGATGCTGGTCTATACAATGCAACAACTTTAATTCCTTCTGGTGCTACAGCAACTTTAGATTTAACTAATGCTGCTGTATACGGTTTTGGTATGACACTATCCGATCCTGATTCTACAGATCCTGCAACCGTTACAACAAATTTTGTTGATACAACAGTAGGTACTTTTGGTACAATAGATAGACTTTACTCTGGTGCTAAGCTAGTCCTTTATCAAAATGGAACACAGGGTACTACTGAACAATCAACAGTAACTTACGGTGCTAAGGCACAAGCAGCCGCTACCCCTGGAACATATAACGAGTATGTTTACTTTATCTGTGGCGGTTACTACTAGATTCTTGTATAATACTTGAACATGACAATTAGGTTAGAGAAATATAAAGGAATAATATTTCTGCCCATCTTAATACTTTTACTAAGCGTATCTCCTTCTTTTGCACAAACAGATTTATCAATTGGTGTTGCACCTACCTCGAAGGTATTGAAAATGTCTCCAGGAGAAGTTTACTCTGATGAGATAGTATTTTGGAATATCTCACAAACAGGAGATACTTACAAAGTCTTTATTAGTGGATTTGAACAGATAGAGAATCAACCGGGAACTGCAATAATACTAACTCCAGAAGACGATGCGAAAGCCCTCTACTCTGCTTCAAAATGGTTTACTACAGAGAAAGACACACTTTACCTAGAACCAAATAAAAATATTAAGCTAAAATACAGTATTACAGTTCCCCAAGATGCTACAAAGGGAGAGTTTAATGCAGAGATATTCCTAATATCTCAAACCGAGTTTGAGCAGATTGGAACAGGAGCCTTCACTAATCTAGCTGCAGGCACCCCATTCCTAATACAGATAGGAGATGAGTTTGTTGAGAATGCTGAACTACTAAGCTTTATATCTGATAAAAAGATCTATGAAAAGATTAATGTAAAGCTTTTAACACATATTAAAAATATCGGAGATACACATATAACTCCAACAGGTGAGATAGTTATAGAAAATATATTTAGACAAGAGGTTGCAAGATTACCTTTCAACAAAAATAATCAGAGTTTACTAAGAGATACAGATGGTAACTATGAAGATATATGGCTTCAATCTAGCTACCTATCACCTAACAACGCTATTGCCCTTGGACCTCTGAAAGCAAAGCTTTTTGTCACTTATAGAAGCTTCCAGCCTGGCTTTGCAGTTTTAAATGCAGAAACTACATTCTGGATAATTCCATGGAAGATAATAATAGCCATTACAGTTACCATTCTTCTTGCTATAATAGTTAAAGCTATTAGAAAAAATTTAGCAAAGAAGAATAATGAAAATCGTTAAAACAATCATTTTAATAACCCTTTTTTATACCTTATGTGGTATATCCTCTGTGCACGCCAGTACCATAGAGCCAGGGATACTCAGAGTTCCACTCTCACAAGGCGAGAGAACATACAAGAGCGTTAGATATACTAACACAGAGAATATTGATATTGAGGTTTCAATAAAACCATACGCTTATAACCCTAAAACAGATGAGATATCTGAAGAAAGTAAATACATATTTATTAAAGCAGATACAGACACTATCAAAGTAAAGGCCAAAGGATACTTTGATATTAAATATGAAATAATTCCAATACAAAACTCTCCCGAAGGAACATACTTTAATATCTTATCGATAACACCCCAACTTAAAAATCAAAATGTTAGTATAAACAGTAGCATAGCACAATTAGTAATACTTGATTTAGTTAAGGCCCAAGATCAAGTAAAAGGTATAGTAACTACACAGTACACTACAAATATAGAAGTAATTAATAAAGGTATACCATTTATAACTCCACTTAAACTGAAATACTCAATAACAAATAACTCTAACTATGTATTAACACCACAAGGAAGAATAGACATCTTTAACGAAAAAAATACATACAAACCAATATACACATATATAAATCAGGAGAAAGAAGAGATATACCCAGGAGAAACCTTAGAAGAAGAGGTTGCGATAAAAGCCTGGTATGTTACTGACCTGTTTCTTAAAAGAGTGGCTATGGGAGAGGTATATAACGGGGTAGATAACATCCCTCAGTATATAGAAACAGAGATCAATAGCTTCATATTAGAGATATCTATCGGTTTAATAGTTGTATTCTTAGCAACACTGCTAATAAAATCTGTCAAACAGGATATTAAAAAGAAGGATTAACCTAATACCTCTTTAGTAGTCTTAAAACTAATCTTTGCAACATTAGAAAGTTCCTCTTTACCGTATTTAGAAACAAATATCCTAGCATTATCAATTACATTAGAAGCACCCTTAGGAAATATAAAATCATATTTATCATTCATCTTACTCCACTCCTCTATGAATATACCTCTAGCGATCACAGATGCGCATGCTACAGCTATATCAGACTCTCCTTTGTGATACTGTATTAATTTATGGTTCATTCCTAACTCCCCTAATTCATCAGCCACTCTGCTTTTAGTTGTCGAGAACTGGTCTATAACTACATATTCACACTTAATACCCTTACTCTTTAAATCTTCAAGCCCCTTCTCTATCACTAATGAGTGCTGTTTAGCAAGAAGTAAGGATGCATTTCTATACATCTCTGTCATTCTGTTATACTCCTTTGGATACACAATTGATGAGTAGTAATATGGATACTCTTTTACACTATTAAAAAGTTTTGATATTCTATCATCTGAAAACTTCTTTGAATCACCGAAACCCAGTAGTTTAACCTTTTTAAAAAACTCCTCATTAACAAAACAGCTAACTACTACTAAAGGACCAAAGTAATCACCCTTACCAACCTCATCTACCCCCATATGTGGTTTAAACTCTTTATCAGGTATCTCATCACTTTTCTTTAATGATGAAATTATAGATGTAAAATCCTCTTTACCTTGAAATACTAATTTGCCACTAAAATACATAATACATATTGAGCCCTTAGGACTTCTTAACCTAAATACAACATACTGGTTATCATCTCCCTCCTCTACCCAATTGTTAGCAAGTAGAGAATCTTTAACTTTTTGATACTCATCCCTTTTAAATTCTACTGTAAATGTATTTTGATTACTCATATCTTTTCAATACTCTGACCATTAACTGTATCTAATACTTTGTAACCTTTTTCCGTTATTAAATCTCTTAATCTATCTGATTCCTCAAAGTCTTTTTTCTCTCTTGCTATTAACCTCTCCTTAAGTAATTCTTCTAACTCAATATCTAAGATATCCTCTGTTTTACTTGTTAACTCTAAACCAAAAACCCTATCAAACTCATAAACAGTGGCAAGTATATCCTCTTTCGGATATGAAGATTTTAGTATTTCATTTAACAAACTAAATACACCAGACATATTTAAATTACTCTCTAATTCACTTTTAAATCTCTGCATATACTCATCTATTGGTTTACCAATCTCTCCGCCTAACTCTTTGACTTTCCTTAATATTGCTAATCTAGAATTTCTTGCACCTTGAAGTGACTCTATTGAAAAAGCGACTCTAGTCCTGTAATTTATTGATGCAAATAGATATCTAACATCCATAGGATCAAAACCTAACTCTAATATCTCTGGTAAAGTCTGTGCACCTGCACTCTTTGATAACTTTTTGTCATCCTTAGATATTAACCACTCGTTGTGTATCCAGTACTTCACAGATTGATGGCCATATGCTCCGATATTTTGAGCCCTTTCATTTGTATGATGAACCGGGACATGATCTATACC